>CAJQKN010000054.1 GCA_905478905.1 uncultured Flavobacteriaceae bacterium
AAAAATTGCAACAGTATTGCAATATGTAGAAGCGTCAAGTACAGTCTCTCCAATTGACTTTGCCAACCTCAACTTTGTTGATGGATACTACACTGTTACTGGAAAAGATGCAAATGATCCAAAGTTGTCAACCCTGAGCGGAAATTTAAACATTGACCACGACGGAGCAGCTGACTATACCCAAATTGCTAGTGTTGGCGGGGATGTAACTGTTCATAAAAATGTTACAAGTCTTAATTTAGCAGGGTCTTCTATTGTTGGAAATGTTCAATCTGATGGCAGTACTGCAGGAGTAATTGTGTTGTCTAAAGCAGTGTCAGTAAATGTTGGAACTGCTCAGGTACATACAGCTTCGTTAACTCTGGCCGAAGGGGTTGTAAACTTGGGATATACTGGGACTATTGGGAAAAATGTGCTGATTCAAGCACCCAAAGCTGGTAGCATTGAATTTGCTGCAAAAACAGTTACAGGTACATTAATGGTTTCGGCTAAAGGAGATACAACCATCTTGAATGCACCAAACTTGACCACTGCATCTGCTACAACCATTACAGCTGATACTACAAATTTCCCGAAATTAACAGAATTTACTGGAAATTCTGTCATTACGGCAGATACGGTAACCTTCCCAGAATTAACCAAAAACGTTTCTGGAACATTGAGCTTTCCGACTGCTGAAAATTTTGGAGCTCCTAAGCTAACCATTACTAGCAATGTTACTGCAACAAAAGCGGAAAGTGTTGAGTTCTTGTCGGGTAGCAATATGAATTTAAGTGCTCCAATAGTTGAAACCATAACCATTCATGGACAGGGAAATAAAACAGATTTCGCTACAATTGGTTATACTAAATTGGAGTCATTTAATTTTACTGGAGTTATTGGAACTACAGCTCCTTTAATTAGTACTGTAACCAACACCATTGATGTTCAAGGAAATAAACTTAAAAATGTCACAATTGCTGGTATGGCTGACTCAGTAGTTGTTTCGAATACAGGAGAACTTGTTGGCTTGACAACTGATGGACAAATTAGAAACTTTACTGTCTACAATGGCGATAAATTGGCAAGTGTTTCAATTGGACACGCTCACATTGAAGGATCTGATGCTGCGATGTTCACTATACAAGATAATAAAGTTTTAGCTGGATTAACAACAACGAATCTTGATGAAACGGGAAATATTACCATCAAAGACAACCCAGCGTTAGCCAGCTTAGATTTATCTTCATTGAAAACAATACCATTAATGGGATCGTTTAACATCGCTATCTCTGACAATAAATTAACAGGTACGTATACTGCTGCTACTGCGGGATCTACAACAACTGCTGCAGTAAAAGAATCCTTAACTTCTGCTGCTTTAGCAACCATTAAGCCCTATTTGAAGCTTGCGGTTGCTTCTAGAGCAAGTGCATCTATTGGAAATGTAACCTATACGTTAGCGATTAATTTATCTAATGTAGCTGCAACAGGAACGACAAGTTTAACTGCCGCACTAGCCGCAGATACAACGAGAACAGAAACAGCAACTAATCCATTAACAGATACTTACTTGGTAAGCATACTTAATGACTAAGTTGGCTTAGTAAAAAAACAATCGTTTTATTTTCCCCCCAATCTTACTAAAAGGTTGGGGGGTTTTTTATCGTTTCATATATATAGAAAATAATATACAGCAGAAAACATACTTATTTGACCTAAATAAGGCTGGTTCTAAAAAATAATTGTCAAATAAATTGGTTGTCTTGAAAAAATCATTTCATCTTGCGGCAACCCAAAATCTATATCTATGCAAACAGTCAGTGTTCCGCTTCAGTCACCAGCCATACAAACATACATCCAAGAGTTTATTGATACTGCACCCTACAGAACGTGAAATAACGGTATGCTTGGCCTACGCCCGAACTCCATTAAAAACTACACTAGCCTCTACAAAGCTTGGCTTCGATTTGAACAACACCAACAAGAACACTATTCTTTTGATGAGCTAGACAAGCAAACAGTAACCGCATTTAAATTGTGGCTTTTGAATGATTGCGGTTATGCAATAAACCATGCAGGAAGAATGCTTAGCATGCTAAAAACGATAGGTTTAGATGCACAAAAAAACAATCATTCTACCCATCCTTATATAGCGTTTATTCATCGGTTTAGCCTTCCCGCTCATGACAAAATTATACATACACTATCTTTTAGTGAGATGAAAAAGGTAGAAGAGACCATTGTTCCCCTTCCCCTAGAGAATGCAAAAAAATGGCTCATTATAGGTTTTTGGATTAGGCAAAGGGTTTCTGATCTACTCACACTTCAACCTGATCAGGTCAGACCAGCGAAAAACGGGGGGCTTTATGTAGACGTGCTGCAACAAAAAACCGCTAAAAAAGTCACCGTTGGGGTATTGCATCCATTGGCCATGGAATTATTAACAACACAATTTCCAAAGAAGATGTATCCCTGTGCCTTTAATAAAAAAATTAAAGCCATTTTAAAACTAGCTGGAATAAACGAAATGGTTAAAGCACACCGCTACAATGGAAAAATAAAACGCAAAGAAACGGGTATTTATCCCAAATATGCCGTTATCGCCTCGCATGATTTACGCCGTTCCTTTGCAACCAATTTTTATGGGAAAATACCTACTCCTATTTTAATGAATATGACTGGGCATTCCCAAGAAAAGACCTTTATGCAATATATTGGCATGGATAAAAAAAGAGATAGTTTTGCCGACGATTTTATGCACGGAATGAGCCAACTAAGTCTGTAAGCCTACTTTTTACGTTGCCAAATTTGCGTTCTTCCCAAGAATGAAAAGCCCAAAAAGCCTCGCACATTGAGGGTATTCCCATCGTCGAGTTTGATGGTGCAATCATAGAGTTTTCCGTTGGCAGGATCCAAAATGTCACCAGCCGTCCATTGATTCCCATCTTTACTTAGCCCTTTGACAATAATCAATCCTTCAATGGGTTGGTCCTTGTCCTTACCTCTACAGTTGCTGCATATTTTTCCCTGATCCTCTGGCAACAACAAGCGTTCGATACGTCCATAGAGTTTCCCGTCTTCAACATATAGGGTTATTTCAGATTTTTTGACTCCGGTTTCGTCGTCTATATTGATCCAGGTACCTTCTACCGAAGGATTTTGAAGGGCAAATAAAAAAGAGAGGAATAGTGTGACCATTTTTTTATTTTAAAAGTACAGAAAGATTCGTAATTCGCAAATAGCTATTTTTAGCAAAAAATACTACCTTGAAAACATGAAATACCTAAAGTATCTTTTGTTGCTTTTAGCGCTCCTATGCTTTTTTGAGGTTTACTATTTGCACTCACAATTGAGTTTTATCGATTATCCATTTGTCTATGCAGGATTGTTTTTTGTCTTTCTTTTCGCTGTAAGTATATATTTTAGACGTAAAAAATGATTTTATCTGATTCCGAAGAAATTTTGGTCATTCTTGGAGGGGCGATCATCATTATGGCCATGTTGACCAATGTATTAAAAGATTACCGCAGCATGAGCAGAGAAGCCAAAGATAAAATTGCTCAGCATGAACGGGACGAAGCCTATCTTCGAAAACTTAAAAAAGTTGTCGATGAAAAAAATAAGGCACTTCAAAAAAAACTTCAAGAACAAAAAAAGCCATAAGAAAATCTTATACAAAAAAATCGTTAAAGCAATAAATTGTTCTACATTTGTATGTACAACAGTTATATGATTCTATGAAAACAGTATATCATGCGGCCAATACACGCGGCCATCAAGATCACGGTTGGTTAAAAGCCAATCATTCATTTAGTTTTGCCAATTGGCACAATCCAGAACGTGTGCATTTTGGTGCACTTCGGGTATTGAACGATGACTACATTGCTCCTTCCATGGGATTTGGAACGCATCCACACGATAATATGGAAATCATTACCATTCCGCTAGTCGGCGACTTGGAACACCAAGATAGCATGGGGCATGGAGCCGTAATTCGTGAAGGCGACATTCAAGTAATTAGTGCTGGAACTGGAATTCATCACAGTGAACGCAACGCAAGAAAAGATAAGCAAGTAGAATTGTTACAGCTCTGGATATTTCCCAATCAAAAAGATGTAAGCCCTCGATATGATCAAATTTCCATAAGAGACTTGAAGAAAAAAAATGAATTTTATCAAATACTTTCACCCAAAGCAGAAGATAATGGATCTTGGATTCATCAAAATGCCTGGATGCACTTAGGCGACTTTGACCAAAACACACAAACCTCCTACACCCTGCCAGAGAACGGCAATGGTGTCTATGTGTTTGTAATCGAGGGAAGTGTTGGCATTGGGACACAAAAACTTAGTAAAAGAGACGCATTAGGGATTTGGGATACCCAAACCATTGACTTTAGCATTGAAAAAAATACACGTGTTTTATTGATTGATGTCCCCTTAAAATTTTAAATACATGCTATGACAGAAAACACAACCGCAAAAGAACTTCTAGAATTGATTGAAAGGCGTATCTCTGAAAACAAGCTTAAAGATGCCGTTCATAAAATTAAATTTATGACTGCTAGGGATGTGATAAAAGAGATTTTATACACCTAAAAAACCATACATTTTATTTTTTACTTTGTCCTTTTAAAAAACTTCTTCTACATTTAGGTCTTAAATAGGATCAAGTGAAGCAAGTATTTAAAAGAACTCTTTGGATTAAATCAATAGTACTCGTCTGTTGTATTAACCTCTACAGTCAAGAGACTTCGCCCATACAAACATTCCCTGCTGAAATAACCTCAGCCGGAAGCCAAAATTGGCAAATTACCCAAGACAATGACCGCATAATCTATATTGCTAATAATAAAGGTCTGTTGCGTTACAATGGTGCGCAATGGGATCAATTCCCAACGCCCGACAACTCCATCATGCGATCTGTAAAAGCGATTGGAGATCGCGTTTATAGTGGGAGTTATATGGATTTTGGGTATTGGGGAAAAACAAAAGAGGGCGGACTAACCTACCTTTCGCTGATCGACCAACTTGGTGTAAAGGTAGAAGAAGACGAACAGTTTTGGAACATCATTGACTTTGGAAAACTAATTATTTTTCAATCTCTTGACCGCTTACTCTTTGTGGATCTGATCAACAATAAAGTGGACTATATATCCACAGAAAATACGCTATTAAAGTCCTTCAAAGTTGAGGAGCAACTCTATTTTCAAGAACAAAACAAAGGGCTGTATACTGTACAAAAGGGGAAAGCTGTTTTATTGAGCGACCATCCCATTGCACGATCACAAAACATTGTTCAGTGCTTTAAGCGCAACCGCCGTTTATTGGTATTGACCAAGGAAAGTGGTTTTTTTTGGATTGAAAAGGGTAAACTTATACCATGGGAAATTCCGGCGCAGAAATTACTAAAAAGCATGACCCTGTATACTGCAATTGAACGAAAGAATGGTGGCTTTGCGCTTGGATCTATTGCCAAAGGATTGGTCTTACTCAATGAGGCAGGTGACATTGAAAACAGCATTCAACAAATCAATGGGCTTAGCAACAACACTGTACTCTCACTTCAGGAAGATAATGAAGAAAATATTTGGCTGGGCTTGGACAATGGAATCAATGTCCTCAATTCGACTTCTCCATTTAAAGAATACCAAGATAATTATGGTGTATTAGGAACCGTATATACTTCTGCACGACACAATGGAAAATTATATTTGGGCACCAATCAGGGCTTATTCGTAAAGACAATGGATCAAACCCAAGCCTTTGAACTCATCCAAAATACCGAAGGACAAGTCTGGAACTTGACGATCCTTGACGAGCAATTGTTTTGCGGACACGATAAAGGGACATTCCTCATTAAAGGTAAAGATGCGCAAAACATTAGTTCAGTGGATGGAAGTTGGATTTTCAGACAACATCCCACCAAAAAGAACCTTATCCTTCAAGGAAATTACGATGGTTTGCATGTGCTGGAAAAGAAAAACAACAACTGGCAATACCGCAACAAAATAAGTGGTTTTGACATCTCCTCTCGTTTCTTTGCTTTTGCGTCAAATTCAACTGTATTGATTAGCCATGAATACAAAGGCGTTTTTAAAGTAGAGCTCAATGAGAGTTTAATGAATGTAAACAAATGGTCGATAGAAACATCCGTTGAAAAAGGCTACAATTCCTCTTTAGAAGAATTTGATGATAAGATTTACTACCGCAATAGCGAAGGTGTATTCCGCTTCAACCGGAATCGAAGTACGTTTGAAGTCGACAATGAGCTTACTCCCTATTTCCCAAAAGAAAGCTAT
>CAJQKN010000055.1 GCA_905478905.1 uncultured Flavobacteriaceae bacterium
ATTGATTACGAATCAGGACAATGATGCTCCAGGAATTGTGGTGAGCTTGTTGAACAATAATTATAGAACCACTGAATTTGGGTCAACCATTACCGTACAATTTGAATTATTGGCACAACCAGCGAATGGCGGTTCAGTAACAATTCCTCTTGCACTTTCAGGAGAAATAGATGAGATTTCCATGACAGCTACATCAGTGGTAATCACAAGTCAAAATTGGAATCAACCCATGCGTAACCAAATAGTCTTAACCGGATTGGACGATAATTTTATCGATGGGACACGCCCCGTCCTGCTAGTTACTGGGGATCCGAGTAGTTCAGATCCTTCTTATGGTAACCTAACTGCATCTTCAGTTGCAGACATTACCCTATACAATTTAGACGATGATTACCCTAGTTTGTTGATTTCTCAACCACAAGCTGTGTCAGAAAATGTAAGTAGTACTTCTTTCACCATTGCTCTCATGACTGCTGTCTCGTCGGATACTACGGTTCGAATTGTGATTCAAGATCCCACAGAACTTTTTACGACCACCAGCCAGTTAACTTTCTCACCTACAAACTGGAATGTACCGCAGGAGATAACGCTTTTTGGTGTTGATGATGTTATTTTAGATGGAGATGTTTACTCTACTATTTTATTTACAGTTGATAGTATTCGTTGTGATTCATTCTATTGTAGCCTTCCTCCAAGGAATATACAAGTACTCAACATGGATAATGATTTTGATATTGATGGGGATACGATCTTTGATGCATTTGATAACTGTAGTGATACCCCAAACCCACTTCAGGAAGATTTTGATGGCGACGGAATTGGCGATGCCTGCGATGAGGATAGGGATGGAGATGGAGTTGTTAACTCACAAGAAGAAAGCGATGACACTGATGCAGAAGATCCTTGCGATTATATCTTTCAGCATATAACCCTTCAGCGATTTGATGTTGGTGATTGCGACAATGATTTAATTCCAAATCAAATTGACGAAGACGACGATAATGATGGAATTTTAGATCTTGATGAAACCTTTACTGATTTCGATTTAGATGGTCGCGCCAATTCAATTGACTTGGATTCTGATGGAGATGGTTGTTCTGATGTGGAAGAAGCGGGCTACTTTGACGATGATAATGACGGTGTTTTAGGGCAAAGCCCTGTTGTTGTTGATGCTCGGGGAAGAGTCCTGAACCAAGGCGGCTATGCAATTCCTAATGATTTGGACAACAATCAAGTTCCTGATTATCTCTTTGTAAACGAACCAATTATATGGATTAATCAGCCCCCTGCCTTAGTTTCCTTTTCCTCTTCTATTGTAGTGTCTGCAACAGCCTCTAGTCAAGATTATATTGATTTTCAATGGCAAGAAAATAGGGGTACAGCCACTTCCTCCCAATGGGAGAACATTTATGATGGTATTGTTGTTTCGGGCAGTCAAACAAATCAATTGCTATTGTCGAATCCCGATGAAACTTTTGGAGGAAAACAACTGCGATTAACTGCACAAAATCTATTGTATCCTTGTCAAGAAATTTTGTATTCAACTCCCACAACAATTGGTTTAGCTGAGATTATTATCCCCAACGCTTTTTCACCAGATGGAGATGGAGTAAATGACTTATGGGAGATTCAGGGCTTAAATGGAAGAGGGGAATATGTTTTAAGAGTATTCAATCGATGGGAAATCATTGTGTTTGAAACAACAGCATATAGAAATGATTGGCAAGGCACTTCAAACGTATCCTCTTTTATAGGGAAAGACAACTCTCTCCCCGAAGGCACTTACTTTTATTTAATCGAGTGGCAGGATGGAAGAGCGCCAGTGAGCGGATTTATTTACATAAAAAGAAGAACCAACTGATGATAAAGCAATTCTTATTTTTTGGTTTCCTCTTTTTGTGTTTGTCTGCAAATGCTCAGCAAGAATCTAGTTTTAGCCATTATATGTTCAATCATCAAGCGGTTAATCCAGGCTATGTTGGTTCTCGTGGGCTGACAAATTTCACATCAGTCTTGCGATCACAATGGGCAGGAATCGAAGGGGCACCTTTGACACAAACCCTTTCTTTCAGTAGCCCGGTTTCTGCTAAAAATGTAGGTTTTGGTTTGACCGTATTGAACGATAAAATAGGCCCTACTAGCACGACTTCCTTTGACATAGATTTGGCCTATCATTTGCGTCTTAACCGAAAAGGTCATCGTTTATCGGTTGGTTTAAAAGCAGGCGTAATGAATTATGCTTTAAATCCAGCAATGATCAAAACTAAAGTTTCAAACGATGCCGCCTTTGTACTGGAAAACGAAAAATCCATATTGCCAAATATTGGGTTTGGCTTGTACTACTACGCACAAAATTTTTATGCTGGATTTGCCATTCCGCGCTTACTATCTCATACAGATTTTGCCACAGAACGCCATTATTATTTTATAAGTGGTGGCTTGATTGATTTGACGAAGAATTTTATGTTAAAACCTAGTTTACTCCTCAAGCAGTCTAAAAGTGTTGCTGGTTATGATTTTTCACTTTTGGGAATATTCAATGAAACATTTTGGGTGGGTGGTCAAATAAGAAATAATTTTAATGCCGATACATTCACCTCTCTCAAAGGTGCAGGGACAACCGCCCTTTTGGGAATTCATTTGGGTAATCGTTTTTCACTAGGTTATTCTTATGGTTTTCCCTCTTCTTTCTTGAATAATGGATTGAATGCAACCACCCATGAATTATTTTTGCGCTTCGATCTAGCCACCAAAGTACAAGGATATTTACGTTCACCAAGATTCTTTTAAGCATGAAACAATTCTTCGTTTTTTTCCTTCTCTATACGCTACCAATTGTTTGTATATACGCCCAAAACCAAGAACCTATAGAAAGCCAGGATACTTGGGGGGATTATTATTTTATCAATGCTGAATATGCCAAAGCAGTTAGTGCTTATTCTTCTTTTTTAGGTGAATTAAGCCTGGCACAGCAACGCAACTTTGCAGAGGCTTTTGCAAGAACTGGAGAAATACTCAAAGCAAAAAACACCTATACAGCCGTTGCCAATTCAATAGAAGCCAGTGTTAATGACTACTATCGCTATGCCACTTTATTGAAGGATGAGAATGCATTGGCGAACGAATACCGAGAAAAAGCCCTCCGTTTAGCATGGACAACTCCCTCTTTGTTTGCAAACGACAGTTTGTTGTTCAAGAAGCGATTCAATTCAACTTTCTATGCAATCGCAGGATTAAAGGGCAATACGGCGAACAATGAATTTGGTTTGCTGTTTTTATCCAACGACTCGATTAGCGATGTACTTTATCTAAGTGATCAAGAGAAAAGCAAAAAGCGAAATTCAATCTTAAAACGAATCAAAACAGATTTACCTATTTATAATTTCTATCCAGCGAAGTTAAACGCCAAAGAACAATCATTTATTCGCCAGGGAACGCTTTCTTCTTCAATCAATTCTGATTTCCAAGAAGGGCCTGGGAGTTATGATTCTAAAACAGATTACTTTTATTTTTCCCGCAGTACGACTCGTTTTGATCAAAAGAAGACTGTTCAACTCAACATTTACCGAATCAAACGAGCAGAGATTGCACAAAACAAAATTGCCGAATCCCTTGGGTTTAATTTGGAAGGAAGTTCTGCAGTTCATCCCAGTATTTCTCCAGATGGGAAAAGGCTATATTTTGCCAGTGATCGTCCTAATGGATATGGTGGTATGGATCTCTATTATGTTACTATTGTAAACAATCAATTCTCTACTCCTGTTAACTTAGGACCTGATGTCAATACAGCTGGCGATGAGGTATTTCCTTATTCTTTCGACACGGAGCATTTATTTTATTCGTCCAACGGAAAAGATGGCCTAGGAAAGATGGACATTTTTTTAGCTGAACATAGAATTGAAAAACGCTGGGAAACCTTTGTTTTGGGAAAAAGCATCAATTCTTCCCAAGACGATTTTTCTTTTGGATTAAATAAAGCCCTAAATCTTGGGTTCTTTGCTTCCAACAGGGAAGGAGGTAAAGGGCAAGACGATTTATATACATTTCCGTTTAAGGCAGAAATAAGTGGTCTTGAAGATGCCTATATCTATGTGCCCTCAGACACACTAGTTGTGGCAACCAATGGAGTGCTTCAAAATGACATCAAAGCCATGAATGACAAGGACCCTTTGCAGCGTTTACTTCCTAAAGCAGCAATTCAATTAAGCGAGACAACAAATGGTTCCTTGACGTTTAATTCAAATGGTTCTTTTTTATATAAAAGTACCCAAGCTTTGTCTTCTATTGATTCTTTTGCTTATGCAGTAAAAACATCACAAGGTCAATCCAAAGAAATTTGGGTAAAGTTGAAGCGGGCTGAAGTCAAACCGAGTGAGTTAACTCCAGTGTTTTCTGAGACTTTTGCGCCAATATTTTATAATTTGGATAAAAGCACTATTCTGCAAAGTTACCTAGATCGTGTAGACAGGGTTGTAAAGGTGATGCGTGACAATCCC
>CAJQKN010000056.1 GCA_905478905.1 uncultured Flavobacteriaceae bacterium
GTCGGGAAACCATCGATGTAAAAAAGCTGTTTTTTTTGCGGGCTCCAATAAACATGGATGGACATTGGTGCTCCCTTTAACGCCAGGCTCTGCAGTCATTACTTGCCCCTGCTGATTAACCGTTATGCGTACCACAACTATTCCTTCTTGATTACATTCTTGTGTAACCGCACCATTGGATTGTAGATTACGTCCGTTCAATCCAAATCCTTTTCCATTTCCACCCAAGCCAGCCTTGTTGTAATAACTATTGGCATAAGGGTTGCCTTCCGTTTTTCCTTTATCGCCTGCTACAGTGTCATTTCCCTCTCCTGCTTTTTCTTCTCCCTCTTGCTTTTTCGCATTCAAAACATTGGATAAAATACTTTTGGTTGAAGCAGCCACAGTTGGTTTTGGTGGCGTTGGAGGTGTTTTCTTCTCAATCTTTTTTGGCTCAACTTTTTTGGGTGTTTCCTCTTTAGGTGAAACTTTCTTGGGAACTTTCTTCACCACAGGAATAGACTCCTCTTCCTGGGTCAAAACCTTTGCTACCGCCTTTTCTGCTTGAGGCTTTACAGGGGTGGGTTTAAGCTGTTGAGGCGTAGGTTTGGGTTGGCTTGCCACAGCTTTAATTGGCTGAACTTTACCTTTACCTTGTGTACTTGTACCAAAGTTCACTTCCATCCCATAACTAATGGGTGGATCAAAATACTGAAGCCCAACAAATGATAATAACAATAGCAAAAGTGCTGCAATAATAGATGTCAGTACAGCAGATTTGCGTTCGTGTGGTGTTTTTAGGTACTTCATCTTATTGTGAATCTACAGCCAAGACAACCTTAATGGCGTTTTGATTGGCTATGTTCATAATGTAAACCACTTCTTCAAGGGCTACGGTTTTTTGGGCACGAAGAACAATTACCTTATCTTCTTTTTGGGAAAGTAAGGTCAACAATTCCTCTTTTATACGGGCTTTATTTACCCGCTTTCCATCAATAAAAAAACGATTGTTTTCATTGATTGTTACCGCAATTGATTGCCGGTTTTCGGTTTTCCCCTTGGCTTGGGGCAGTTTTACCTCAATAGTATCTAGCTGTTTGGCCAGTGTAGAGGCTATCATAAAGAAAATTAGCAACAAGAAAACAATATCTGTCATTGAGGACATATTGAATTCTGGTGATATTTTATTGCGTCCGCGTAAATTCATTTAGGCAGCTGGTTCATTCAAAAGATCTAAAAAGTCAAAGGAGGTTGCCTCCATTTGATACACCACTTTATTGGTTTTTACCACCAAGTGGTTGTAGGTGATATAAGCTACAATTCCAACAATTAATCCAGCAACGGTAGTAGTCATTGCAGTGTAAAGACCGTCTGACAATAATTTCATGTCAATATTTCCTCCTGCATTGGAAATTTCAAAAATGGATAAAATCATTCCAATCACGGTTCCCAAAAATCCAATCATTGGAGCAGCACCTGCGATTGTGGCGAGCACACTTACATTTTTTTCCAACTTATAAACTTCTAAACGACCTGCATTTTCTATGGTCGTATTGATATCATCGAGTGGACGACCTATACGAGAAATTCCCTTTGCGATCAGTCGAGCAACTGGCAAGTCTTCTTTGATACAAAGTGCTTGGGCCGCTTCAATTTTTCCTTGCCCAACGTAAAGCCTTATTTGATCCATAAAATTCTTGTCTATTTTATTTGCTGCTCGAATAGCAAACCAACGTTCAAAATAGATATAGATAGCGATCAGAAGAAGGACAAATAATAGTCCAATAATGAGTTGACCACCTAATCCTCCATCACGAATTAATTCGATCAAGGACAAGGTTTTCTTTGCTTGCAATGGGCTTTCTTGAAAAAATATAATATAGACGCTTCGGATCATAGTATTTCCTTTTTATTTAAGAACGATAGAAAACCGAATAAATTATCCGATTTAAGCGATATATCCGCGTAAGAGCATAAAGGTTATCGAACCTGCTAAAAAGCCAATGAATGCTAACCAAGAAATCTTTTTTAAATACCAAAAGAAATCAATTTTTTCCATTCCCATGGCTACAACTCCAGCAGCAGAACCAATGATCAACATACTTCCTCCAGTACCAGCAGAGAAGGCAATGAAATGCCAAAGGGGATCATCCACTCCTTGAGAAAACATTCCCATAGAGGCGGCCACCAATGGAACATTATCAATGACAGCAGAACCAATACCCAACAACATGATCACAATATCTGTATTTGGAATAGCGGTATTCAAACTATCCGCAAAACCAAACAACATTCCCAAAGATTCGAGTGCAGCAACGGCCAATAAAATTCCCAAGAAGAATAAAATACTCGGCAATTCAATTTTGGATAGTGATTTGTGAACAGGACTGTTGTGCGAGGCATCGTCGTGATCTTGATCGATTGAAGTGATGCTTATTTTCGTCGCACTAAAAATCTCAGCAAAAGTCGCTACAATTGCCAAAGAGAACATCATTCCAACATAGGGAGGTAGGTGGGTTACCGTCTTAAAGACAGGAACAAATACAATTGCAGAAAGTCCCAAATACAACATGGTTGCCCCTTTGGGGTGAATCGGATCTTCCTCTTGATTTTCAATTGCAGGGATATCTCCTTTAAAAGCGGGCAATAAGGATGCCACAAAGACAGGTACCACAACACAAACAATCGAAGGCAACAACAAATAAGCAATCAACTTACCAGTGGTGACTTTATTTCCAATCCAAAGCATGGTGGTCGTCACATCCCCAATAGGAGACCATGCTCCACCTGCATTGGCAGAGACAATAATTAAACCTGCAAACCACAAACGCGTGTCTCGGTCTAAAATTACTTTTTGCAAGATTGTGATCAATACTATGGTTGCAGTAAGATTGTCAATAATCGCAGAAAGGACAAAGGCTAAAATTGCAAAAATCCAAAGCAATGATTTTTTTGATTTAGTTTTTATAAAAGCTTTAATTGCAGCAAAACCATTGAAATAATCGATGATTTCAACAATGGTCATAGCACCCAACAAAAAGATAATAATCTCGGCTGTTTTCCCTAAATGATGCAATAAAATTTCATCAATATGAGAGGGCACCAGCTGTTTTAAAGCTGTATCTACATCAAAAACAGGTAGATGCGCAAGCGCTATAATTGCCCACAAAATAGCCATCATGGCCAGTGCAGGAATTAACTTATCTACTTTTAAAGTATGTTCAAGTGTTATGGCCAAATAGCCTAAAACAAATATTGCAATTAATAGTAATTCCATTTAATTCAAAATTAAGGGACATAGCTAAATACCCTAGCGGTTAGATAAACGAAAATAGGAATTTAAATATAAACTAAAAGTTTCTAGGGGTAAAAAATCTTTCCACTGCTGTGATCCATTTTACTCCCTGTAAATTGCGCAAAACAATTGGGTTGATCTAAATCGCGTAAAACCCCTAAAAAAGCAAAAGCAATGGCTTCTTTAAACTCAATGATTTGCGAAGACGGAAGCACTACGGTTGCAGAAGACTCCCTTTCAATCATTTCTATTAAATACAGATTGTAAGCGCCTCCTCCACTAAACAAAACCTTTCCTTCAAGCGGTAAGTTTCTTGAAATTTCCTGAGCAATGTGTACGCAGTAGGTATGAAGCAAATCTTCTATCCTGTGGCGATTAAAATGTTGCAGCAAAGGAGCTATTTCGGCATTCACCCATTCAACACCTAAGGATTTAGGGGTTGCTTTTTGATAAAAAGGAAGTTGTTGAAGAGCAGAAAATAAAGTTGGAATTTTTTTACCTGCACGAGCTAGTTCACCATCTCGATCAAAATCTAGCCCTAGTTGTTT
>CAJQKN010000057.1 GCA_905478905.1 uncultured Flavobacteriaceae bacterium
CGAAATGACCAACTTTTGAATTTCAGTCGTCCCCTCACCTATGGTACATAGCTTGGAGTCACGGTAAAATTTTTCAACAGGATAATCTTTGGTGAAACCATAACCACCATGAATTTGAACTGCTTCGCTGGCAATTTTTACACAGGCTTCAGAGGCGTACATCTTGGCCATCGCTCCAATCTTGGTGACATTCTTCCCTTGTATTTTATCGCTAGCTGCTTTGTGCAACAACAATTCAGATGCCTCTATTTCGGTGGCCATATCGGCCAATTTAAAGGAAATGGCTTGAAAGCTGCTAATGGCTTTCCCAAACTGATGTCTTTCTTTGGAGTACTTCAAGGAAGCCTGATAGGCACCTTTGGCAATTCCTAAGGAAAGGGCTCCAATGGAAATGCGTCCACCATCCAATATTTTCATGGACTGTATAAAACCCTCTCCTATTTCACCCAGTCTATTCTCGTCTGGAATACGACAATGATCAAAAACCATTTCTGCAGTTTCTGATGCTCGCATTCCCAATTTATTTTCTTTCTTACCAGCCGTAAAACCTGCTGTTCCTTTTTCTACCACAAAGGCGGTCATTCCATGATTGTCGCCTTTGTCTCCATTGCGAGCAACAACTACAGCTATATCGCCGCTTTTTCCGTGGGTGATAAAGTTTTTTGTTCCACTTAGAATCCAGTCATCGCCATCTTTCTTTGCTGTGGTTGACATGCCTTTGGCATCGGACCCTGTGTTGTGTTCTGTCAATCCCCATGCACCAATATGCTCACCAGAAGTTAATTTTGGCAACCACTTAGCACGTTGTACTTCTGTTCCAAAAAGATAAATATGATTGGTACACAATGAATTATGCGCAGCAACAGACAAGCCAATGGATGGGTCAACAATCGAGATTTGTTCGATAATAGAAATATACTCATGGTAACTCAAACCAGAACCCCCGTATTCTTCGGGGATAAGAATGCCTAAAAAACCCATTTGGCCCGCGAGGCGCATCACATCAATTGGAAAATGTTGCTTCTCATCCCATTCCATCACATGTGGGCCAAGGTGCTTCTCGGCAAATTCTTTGGCAGATTCAGCAACCATTTTATAGGATTCTGTTTCATGCATAGAGACCATTGTCGGTATTTCCATACTTGCTTATTTTAATACAAATATAAGGCTAATCTTTTAATTTTTGTGGCATCAAATCCTTCGATTCTTTCTAAATCCATCAGACTTATTGCGCCTTTTTGGGTGCGAAAGGAAATGATTTTTTTTGCCTCAGCTTTTGTTAAATAAGGTAGGGCCATAAGTTCACTGAGGCTGGCTTTATCGATGGGAATCTTTTGAATTTGTGGAGGCGATTTGATGCTTAATTGTTGTTTCATTTCCTCGAGCAACTCGAATTTTAAGCCATATACTTCATCCAACTGCTCAAGAGTAGAAAAACCTTGAATACGTTTTCTGTACTTGAGAATACGTTCGCTCAATACTGCCCCTATTCCTCGGATGGAGGTCAATTCTTCAGCACTAACTGTATTGAGATCAAAAATGGGTTTTACCTTCTTTAGGCTAGGTTCCTTGGTTTTGTCATCAAAGCTAGGGAACTTAAAGTAGGGCGAAAATTCTTTGAGCCATGTGTCGCTGACCTTGGTCACAGCCTGAAAGTCCAGGGCTGTACTTATCCATTTATTTTTTGCTCGAAAGCTGTGCAAACGATCGATTTCCTCTGTACTCAAACCAAGAAAATACCCACTCTGATCGGTAATAAAATTTGGATTGAATGGGAAAATTTTTTTCTTTTTATCAAGGGCTTTTATGGAATCCAACTGCGCTTGTAGGCTGCGATCATAGTGAACGAAATCGGTTAGCTCTGGGGTTTTTTGGAAATAGAAATAGAGTTGTAATCCTCCCAAAATGATGAGCATAAAAAAAACCGCTCGTGTTTTTCGCATTAATGAAAAACGATGAGCGGCTTTGTAAGGCATTTGGGTTTTATTTTATTCCACTGATCGCCTTTAAATAGCGATTTAATTCTTCTCTTACTTTTGGGAATAAGAAAAATAATCCAATCATGTTCGGGAAAACCATGGCGAAAATCATCGCATCGGAAAAGTCCCAAATAGATTTCATACTAGCAGATGCCCCTATGATAACAAATGTGAGGAACATTAGTTTATATACTAAATCGGCTGTTTTTCCTCTTCCAAATAAATATTTCCAAGATTGTAAACCATAGTAAGACCAAGAGATCATGGTAGATACGGCAAATAAAACTACTGCTATGGTCAAGAATATATTGGAAAATGGAATATACTGTTCGAAAGCCATGGAGGTAATACCAGCACCCTCATAGGAAACTCCATCAATCATAACAGCACCTTCTCCTCCGTACTGAAAAGCTCCCCCAAAATTAAAAATAATGATCACCAAGGCAGTCATGGTACAAATAACCACAGTATCAATGAATGGCTCCAATAAGGCAACAAGTCCTTCTGAGGCAGAATATTTTGTTTTTACCGCTGAATGCGCAATTGAAGCAGACCCAGCTCCTGCTTCGTTAGAAAATGCAGCTCTTTTAAATCCTACTAATAAAACACCTATGAAACTACCAACACCTATTGCGGTTGGATTAAAGGCTTCTGTAATTATGAGTGATACAGCATCGTCGATTAAAGTAAAATTACTTAATATGATATACAAACAAGCTGCAATATACATTACCGCCATTAAGGGAACTATTTTTTCTGTGACCTGAGCAATTCGTTTGATTCCTCCAATAATAATTATCCCGACAAGTACTGCCAAAATAACCCCAATCCAAAATCCGGCAGCCGTACTCTCAAGGCCAAATAAATCTTTCAAAACAATTGTAGCCTGATTCGACTGTGCCGCATTTCCTCCTCCAAATGAACCTCCAATACAGAAAATAGCAAAAAACACTGCGGCAACTTTACCCAGCATGGTGAAACCTTTTTCTTTCAACCCTTTGCTTATATAATACATGGGGCCTCCATAAACAACACCATCTTCATCAACATCTCTGTATTGAACCCCTAGTGTACATTCTACAAATTTTGATGACATTCCTAACAATCCACAAATAATCATCCAAAAAGTTGCACCCGGACCTCCCAATGCAATGGCCAATGCAACCCCGGCAATATTTCCATTTCCGACAGTACCAGAAACAGCCGTGGCCAAAGCCTGAAAATGAGTAACCTCACCTTCCTTACTTTCATCTTTAATGGTATCTACTATATCCCCATCGATTGCTAGATCTGGGTTTGGACTAGCATGAAATTCATCTAACTCGTCATACTTCCCTCTTACTACATTGATGGCAGTAGGAAATCTTCTAATATTTACAAAACCAAAATAAATGGTGAAAAATAATGCACTACCCACCAATAAAATCAAGACAAAGGGAGTACCATAAATTTCAAAGAAAATTATACTTGAAACCAAATCAGAAAAAGGCTTAAATGCTTCGTCTATTTGTTGATCTAACCCTTTTTCTTGAGCAAGTAAAGGAGCAGAAAATAAGATAAATAAGGCGGTAAATAATTGTTTGAATTTAAAATACATTGGGTTTGTTTATATTATTAACACCGAATATCTTAAAATAATTGTTAATAACAAACTCTCACCTCCATTGTTTTTACAAATCAAAGACGGAACTGCGTTTGGTATAGATCAAATCTTTCAACTTTAACCAAAAGGCCAAGGTTAGATACATCACAAATCCACCCACTAGGGTTGCAAAAGAAGCATAAATAAAAAATAAGCGAACGCTTTTTACTTTCATCCCAAGGCCTTCTGCCAATCGAGTGCAGACTGCAAAACCGTTTTGTTCAAACCAGTGGCGAAAGTTTCTAGTCATTTGGAGAATGATTAATTAAGTGAACTCCTACTGCACAAAGTAAACATTTTTTTGCGTCACAATAGTTCTTTTTTAGCTGAATTAAGGCCTGTGAGTCCAGTGCACTTTCCACCTTTGCTCCCAAGCCTACAAAACCATCTACCAGACTATTCTTTTCT
>CAJQKN010000058.1 GCA_905478905.1 uncultured Flavobacteriaceae bacterium
AACAACTCTTTCCCAAAGAGATCGTTGAGCACACTGTAGAAGTGCATCAATTTATCTCCCCTTTTTTTTATTGTTAGCAGGGCTTTCTAGCCAACTGTTAGTTTATGTAGCTTTCTGTTGTAATATTCTAGCTAATAATTTACCTGCTTTTTCACAATAGTAATGATTGGATGAACCCCGATCAATCCCAAAAAGAATAATATGAGCTTAACCCTAAAACATTTAACACGATTAAGTAGCTTACATCAAAGAATTAAAACAGCCCAAACGGGTACACCAATTGAATTGGCTAAATCCATGCACATAAGCGAGCGTACTCTACGAGAAGATCTCAAACTGATTAAAAATTGGGGTGGTAAAATCTGTTACGACCGAAAAAGTGGAACCTATTATTATTCTTCCGACTTTGAGTTAAAAATTAATTTTGAAGTCACAGCGATTACCGCAGAGGAGAAACGCATTATTTTTGGTGAACGATCAAGAAAAACATTCGTGGCAAACAAACTGCCGTGAATACGCTTATTTTTATCATCAAATCTGTTGGTAAATTTTAATATCATACAATGTCAAATTACTTTTAAATTTATTCAATATGAATCGCAAAGATTTTATAGATCTGGTTAGTTTTTCAAACCAAGAAAACCCAAAAGCACTTGTGTTTAAAATAGTTCAGTTACTATTTGTTTTATACTGTTTGGTCCACTTAATAGAAGCAGGTATTGTTTTTTACAATCATATGTTTAAATAGCTATTTATGGAGATTGTATTTTAGAACATCTTTCTAATTCCTATTGCAACATAAATTCTTGGTTTTTTACCGAGTAAGAAATTATTATTTTTTAAAGCCAACATTCATGGCAAACATACTGCCCTAAATACACTTACTTATATAGGACAAATCTTACTGAATTGTGCCGTTTTAAAAAGCAAATTGAATTGACAAAATGATAAGCCTATGGCTTTGAGTTAGCACGAAAATTAGTGGAAGAGGAAATAACTAGCGAAACCAAATTCTCCCGTAATAATGATTAATTAAAAAATTAAGTTCATTCGCGTTTGAAATTATTCATCCCCACTTTCCTCTACATCCTCTACTGCATCTGCTTCTTCTTGTTTTTTTAACGAGCGAATAAAGGATTTGATGGCATTGGCTTTTTCACTCAAGGCTTCTTTTTGATTGGAGAGTAACTCAATTTTGTTGTTCACTTCTACCACAACTGGATTGTCGCTACTGCTGTTACTAAAAAACTGAAGGTTATTCTGCAATTGTATTAATTCTGTTGCGATCTCATCAATTTTCTTTTTCTGTGAAGTGTGTTCTTTATTGAGCGCCTCTGCATCGTTTTTAATGAGGCTGAGTTGGGTAGCAAATTTTTGGCTGCCTTTTTCTTTTGCAGAAAGGGAGCTTGCATCCCAAAGCCCTACCAAATGTTGCATTAATTTCCGTTGCGCTGGAGAGGAAGCTTCTGGATTCAGTCCCTGCCATTGTTCTACCTGTTCGTTGATAAAGGTTTCAAGTTTTTTGGGTGTGGTGGGTGCCTCCGTTTTAAGTACTTGTTCGACAAAGTTTGTTTGAGAGGCTAATTTAGCTTGGTCTTCAGCGCTTAGGGCTTCTACCTTGTTTTTGATTCGATCAAAGTATAAATTGGTTAAGGCTTTAAACTCTTCCCATAATTTGTTGGAGAGTCTACGCGAAATTCGTCCCGTTTTTTTCCAGTCGTTTTGTATGGCTTTCATTCGGTTGATATGATCGCGGTAATTGGGATCATCCAAAATTGCCTTTACTTCGTCGATCAAAGCGCGTTTGGCATCGACAAATGCTTTTTCTTCTGTTTTTTGTTGCTTATAAAAGTGGTTTTTCTCTTGGTTGAATTGTCGACTCAACTCACGAAAACTATTCCACAAACGTTTGTTTTCATTCTTGGGAACACGACCAACAGCATGGAATTTTTCTTTAAGAGTATTTACTTTTTTGATGGCATTTTGCCACGCATTGTGATTTTCGGGCTTGTTTTCGAGTAGTTCTTTAATTTCATTCAATACCCCATTTTTGATCGCCAGATTATCTTCTTGTATGCTGTCAATGTTTTTATTGTACTCGTTTTTTAGATGATGAATGGCCTTGGTCGCTGCTTGAAAGCGATTCCATAAATCTTCCCTGTGTTCGTGCGCAACTGGCCCTAGATCATTCTTCCACAAGCGGTGTAAATTGTTGAGCTCTCGCATAGAGGCAATGACATCAGTTTGTTTTGCCAATTCTTCTGCGCGCTCAATGATTTTTAATTTTTCGGTATAGTTGTGTTTAAAATCTGCTTCCCGCAGATCACGATTTAAATGTAGGAAATCATAAAATCGTTCTACATGGAATTTGTAGGTCTGCCAGATATTGTTGCTTTCTGCTCTGGGTACCTGTCCAGTGGCATGAAAAGCTTCTTGTAGGTTTTTGAATTGTTTATAGGAAGTTGAATTGTGTTCACTCTGGTCAATCAATTGCTTGATTTCCTCAATAATTTCTTTTTTTCGACTGAGGTTGGCCTTTTGGTTGGCCTCAATTTCTTTAAAGTGTTGTCCTTTTTTATTCTTGTATTCTCGTAAGGCGAAGCTGAAGTTTTTCTTGTATTCAGGAGCAAAATAAAAATCTATTTCATTTCCCCCTTCCGCAATAAATGTTTCCTTTTTTTCTTGAACTTCTTTTTGGAATTTCTTTTCGAAGGAGGCCTGTATCTCTCGAACCTGGGTTCCCAGTTTCATCCACTGGTCGCTTTTAAGGATTTTATCCATGACAGCAGGATATTCCTCAAGAGCCAATTCATCAAGATTCATGGTAAATGCTGCTTCAACTTTTGTTTCAACCTTCTCTTCTTCCTTTTGGGAAGTTTGAGTTGGTTTTACCTCTACTTCCTCAGGTTTTACATCTTCCTCCTTTTCGGGGGGTGAAATATTTTCTTCCACGGATGGTGTTTTTTCTTCACCTTGGTTCTCGGTGGAATTCAAGTTTTCCTCAGGTGACATTGTAGGTTCCATTTGCATTACAAAGTGGTTTTTGTGTAGCTTAAAATTACAAAAAATAATTCAATGCTTAACATGCGTTCCACAGTTCCCATGCCTGCTCGGCTTGATGGATCAACATTTGGGAGCCATTGGCTGCTTTTGCTCCATGCTTTTTCCCTAATTCCATGAACTTTGTTTCAGCGGGATTATAGATCAAATCAAAGAGAAAATGTTTTTCAGTCAGTTGACTGTAGTCAATCTCAGGTGCTTCTTCTGTCTTAGGGAAAGTGCCTAGGGGAGTACAATTAATGAGGAGTAGATGTGCCTGAAGTACAGTTGGGGTTAATTGATCATAGCGCAGTATATTTTCTCCTGCTGTACGGGAGACATATTGTGCTTGAATGTTGTGCTTTTCCAAAACATACCTTACTGCTTTTGAGGCGCCTCCAGTTCCCAAAATCAATGCTTTTTGGGTATTGGGTATCCAATGGTCAAAGAGGGCTCTTTCGAAGCCATAGGCATCGGTATTGTGTCCTTCGCGATAACCATTCTCACGGAATAGAATAGTATTCACGGCACCAATTTCTTTGGCTTGAGGAGAAAGAGAATCCATGGCTTCCAATACTTTTTCTTTATAGGGAATGGTTACGTTCAATCCCGCCAGATCATTGCGTTCTATAGTGGAGAATACTTCAGCTAGCGTTGCACAATCATAATTATCGTATTGGTGATTCAGGTGATTTTCGCGTTTGAATTTTTCGGCAAAATAATTTCGGGAAAAGGAATAGTCAATATCCTTCCCTATTAATCCAAATTTACGCAGCTTGTTGTTTTCCATAGTATTCTAAAACAATGACAATCCCTGCGCCCAAAAGTATGAAAAATACTACGTTTAGTGTAGCCACATCAAGAAGGTTTGGTAAATAAAAACTTTTGTGAGGGGTAGTAACCATTTTCCAAAGACCCTCATCTACTTGAATTGTTTTATCGGTCCATGGCCAAACGGCTCCAAGCGATCCAATGATAAAACCTACCAGGGTTGAAATGGTCATGCTTTTGTAATGGCGTAATACAATTTCGAGTACTTTAGAAAAAAACACCAAGCCAGCACCCGATCCAAGGGTAAAAAACAGCAGCACTCCCAGTAGTCGTTTTCGTTCTGGATCTGCAAAGCCCCAGCCGTTTCCTGCAAATAAATCCTTGAAGGTATAAAAAAGTGCATTGACCGAATCGACCAATAAGAGGGTGTAGTTTCCCAAAATGAGGAGCAAAAGAGAACCTGATAAACCCGGGAGGGTCATGCCTGCGATACTCACCATTCCACAAAAGAAGACAAAGAGCCAGTGATCGTTTTCAACTCCGGGGTTCGCCCATAATAAAGCCAGTCCCAAAAGCACCCCAACGCAATTGCTTAGGTATTCTCTATAGCTGTACTGAGGCAAATCGTTCCAGATGTAAAACACAGATGCAACGATCATTCCAAAGAAGCTGCCTAAGACCAGTTTGGGGTAATTGGTAATAAAAAAATCAAGAACTAGAGAAACGCTAAAAAAGCTTAAGGCAACTCCCCCAAACAGCAGTAGCAAAAAATGTCCATTGATGCGTTTATAAAAGGCTGAAAATCCCTCAGAAAACAAAAGCTTAAGTGCCTTGACGTCAAGACGGGAAAAGGAGTAGATCAATTCCTCATAAAATCCAGCAGCAAGGGCTATGATTCCACCCGACACCCCTGGAATTTTGTTGGCTGTTCCCATTGCCATTCCTTTTAAAACCAATAAAAAGGCATCCCGCCAAGTTCGTTGCGTAGGTATCATTTGTTATTTTGTGCAAAACGCTCCATCAAGATAAGGAATATAGCCCCAAAACCCATTATGATAACGGCAGGCAATAGATGCGTTTCTCCTGCATAATCGGCGGGAGATACATTGCTAAAAACTTCTTTCCCATTGTTTATTTCTACATTTTTCCAGGGCCATATTTTAGGCAAAGCCCCCAGCATAAATCCAATTAAAAGGCAGAGTGTTTCTTGTTTTTTATGGGCAAAAAGCCAGTTCAGAATTCGTGAGAATAGTTTAAGGCCAGTAATAATTCCCAATCCAATGACCACAACTTTGGTGTAAATGGTTTGGAAACTTTGCCAATCAAAATCAAACAAAACTGAAATCGCTCCCTTGACGGTTTGCAACACTTCTTCATAGACTCCCAAAAGAATGAAGAGGAATGCTCCTGAAATACCAGGAAGAATCATGGCAATAATAGCGATTGTACTGCTAAAAAAAAGATAGAGTAGATTGGTGGATTCTCCAGAAGGAGAAAGACGTGTTATTCCAAAAGCGATAAGAATACCAAGAAGTAACAGCAGATAATGCAAAGCATTTCTTTTACCCAATTGTTTGATGAGAATAAAAATACTGGCAACGATGAGTCCAAAGAAAAAAGACCAAAGAAGAATAGGGTAGTACGCTATCAAATAGGTAATGCCCGATGATAAGAAGAGAATTCCGCTGGCGATACCAAGAAAAAGCGGCAATAAAAAGCTACCATTGATGGCTTGCCAAAAGGATTGAAACCCCTCTTTTTTTATGAGACCCAACTTTTTGAAGCTGATTCCATCAATACTGCGGATCAATTCTTCGTAGATTCCTGTAATCAAAGCCATGGTCCCACCGGAGACACCTGGAACAATATCAGCAGCTCCCATGAGTAATCCTTTTAAATATAGCTGAATGTATTTTTCCTTCATCTGTTGAGGGTGAACTGTCTAAATCAACTCTGCCATTTGAGGAAAAAGCTGGTATAATTCTTTTGACAAGCTACTTTTTTGTAAGCGGATATTTTGTAAAAAATAATCCATTTCAATGGTTTTACCCAACTGGAAGGCGGCACCTGCCAACCTAAAATCGATGGAAGTTTCATCTGGATAAAACTCTTTGGCTTGCTGTCCAACAATGGTTAGTTTTTCCCATTCATTCAAAAAGATCAGGGTGTCTAACCATGCTGTCCAAATAGTCAATTCATAATTCCCCAATTCGATGGTGTTTTTGAACGCTATTTCGGCTTCGGCATATTGTTTCAACTCTTTGTTTAGCAGAGCGCTTCTTTTCCAATACGACACATAGTTTTCGTTGATTTGCAGTGCCTTTCGGCAATAATAGTTGGCTTTATTTGGGTCCTGACGGTGGATATAGAAATCAACAATTCCAGTCCATGCTTTTTCGTTTGTGGGATCTTCATTGATCCCTTTTTTATAAAATTGAAGTGCCAATTGGTCGTTCCCCAATTTTTCGTGACAACCGGCAATTTTCACATAGATAAATGCAGAAGGATCGTCCAGCTGAAGTGCAATTTCGAAATGTTCAAGCGCCTCATTCAAGCGCCCCATTTCTTTGAGTAACTTTCCCTTTTCAATATATGCGCCAGTAAAGCGATCTTCACTGATTATAGCGAATTCAAAGGCGTTAAGGGCTGCTTCTTTATTTCCCAAATGCAATTGTTGTTTCCCGCTTTCTAACCAGGCAATTTCGTTGTATGGGTTTAGTTCTAAAACCGTATTCAGAACAGCAATGGCCTCTTGGGGTTGCTCCAAGTACTCCAAACAATAGAGAAGGTTGTAGAGGACTTGGTAATCACTAGGATCTGATTCAATGCAGCGTTTAAAGTATTCTTTCGCTTTTGAATAGTCTTCTAAAACCATGTATTCCATGGCTAACAAACACCAAATTTCTTCAGGATCATCGGAGAACTCTAAGGATTTGTACAGGTGTTCAATGGCCAGTTTGTTTTTTTTATTCTTGGAAGCGATTGTTGCTTTCTGGATGTATATTTCCTGATTGTTTGGATCAATTTCTTCGATTAAAGCCAATAATTGTGTGGCTTCGTCATGGTTTCCATCTAAAATATAGAGCTCGGACTTGAGCAGGAGTAGGTCGGTGTGAATGGGGTGTTGATTAATCCCCATTTCTAATGCTTTTCTTGCAAGATTTATTTCACCAGTATCAATGTAAAATTGGATAATGGTTTCAAACTCAACTGCATCAAAAAAATACACTTGATTGGTCTTTAACATTTGTTCAAAACGGGTGACAGGAGCGTCAGAGTCTTGGGAGAATTCACGGAACATAAATAGTACGTGTTGGTTTAAATAAATTTAGGGACTAAGTTGATGAATGCGAAAGTAATGCAGCTATTGTTTTTAACAAATTAATTAACAACTTATTATAGTTCCTCCAATGCTTCTAGGAGTATTTTGCAGCCTTTTTGAATCTCCCTTTTACTAATGTTTAATGGAGGTGACAAGCGGATGCCCTTCTTTTCCCAAAGTAAAAAAAAGAGAATTAAGCCTTTTTCCATACAGCTGAATACTACTTTACTGACCTGTTCTGGATTTTCTAGGATTGGTGCAAGCATTAAACCACGCCCATTTATTTGTTTTATTTTAGGGTGCACCAAAAGTTCTCTAAACAATGCTTCTTTGGCGTCAATTTCAGCCATTATTTTTTTGTTTATGATTGTCTTTAGGGTAGCCAAGCCTGCGGCTGCAATGACGGGGTTTCCTCCAAAAGTTGTGATATGACCGAGGCTAGGTGAATGTGTTAGTTGTTCCATATTTTGGGCTGAACTACAAAATGCACCAATGGGCATTCCACCCCCCAAACCTTTACCAATTACCAATATGTCTGGTGTGACTCCATAGTGTTCAAAAGCAAACAACTTACCGGTTCGACCAATTCCGGGTTGTATTTCATCCAGAATTAATAATGCACCAACTTCTTCACAGCGTTTTTTTACAGCAAGAAGATAATCTGCTGTGGGAAGAATGAATCCACCACCGCCTTGAATGGTTTCTAGTACAACCCCAGCGGTTTCAGTTGTTATTTTTTCAAGTTCCTCTAAGGCATTGAAGCTAATGAACTCTACTTCAGGTAACAAGGGGCCATAGCCCTCTTTTTGTTTTTCCACTCCCAATAAACTCAAGGCCCCTTGGGTACTCCCGTGGTAGGCATTTTTTGCCGCGATAAATCCACTTTTACCTGTAACTCGTTTGGCTAATTTCATGGCTCCTTCAATGGCTTCTGTCCCAGAATTAGTGAGATATGTAACTTCTAATGAAGAAGGGAGGTGCTTGGCAAGGAGTTTACACAATTCAACTGCTGGAGATTGCACATATTCGCCATAGACCATTACATGCATATAACGGTTTATTTGCCTTTTCATGGCTCGAACAACTGCTGGATGTCGGTGCCCTAAACTACAGGCCGATACACCAGCGATAAAGTCAAGATATTTTTTCCCATTTTGATCAACAATATAACTTCCTTTTGCTCTTTTGATTGCTAAGCCTAAAGGATGAGGTGTTGTCTTTGCTTGATAGGATAAAAAATCGTCGAGCATGAAATTGTTTTTTATTTATTCTTTTGGAATAAGTCTTCAAGGGTTTCGGGTCGTTCTTCCTTTCGCCACAAGAAACCTTCTAGGGTGCGTAAATTGGGATCTAGATCTTTGTTTGGAAAAACATCTCCTTTAGGATTTACATAAAAGGAAATGTCTTCAATTTCATTGTCTTTGAATTTGATATTTAATGCGCTACATATTGTTTTATCTATGCCAACCAATTCTCCTTCTTCTGAATAAAGGTAGTAGAGGACTTGGGTATTTTTGATCACATCCAGTTCATTTAGCGCTCCATCGAGAAAGTCTCCATACAGCTCTTTCCCGACAATTTGGTTATAACCGTTTTCGCTTAAACTGTCTTTTTCTACGATAAATGCATTGCCGAAAATAAACAATGAGTCAAGTTTTTTGGTTTCAAAATCGGTTTTCATATAGATTACTTCTCCGCTCATTTGGCTGTCATTGAACCACATAACAGGATTTCGTCTATTCTTTTCATCCACGGATAACACCTGATTTTCCTTTCGAGTTAGTGGACGTTTATGCAATTCAATTCGACCATTGATTTCATCCAAATAAAGGGAGTCTGATTTACCCCTAAGATCTTTCTTAAGAATTTTCACGCCATAATATCCCCGAAGAATTCTGGCTTCAGAAGGCCCTGTTCCAATGAGTGTGTCGGCATGGATGTATAATGAATCATTTTCAATAATGTTAATCGCTAGGGCTTTACGAGTAATTATTGCAGAATCTTTTGCTTTAAATATTTCAGCATAATTCCCTCGTATGATGGATTGATTGATGGTGTCTGTAACGACAACTTTCCTTGTGGCAGAGGCATAATTCCGTTCGTTTTCAAAATACAGACTATCTCCTTCGATGATTTTGTTGTTGTATAAAATCTCAGCGTTACGTTTAAAGTAGCCCGTTTGGGTTGTGGTGTCATAATAGCCTGATTCACAATAGATATCATAGTCAATACCAATGATTGTTGTCGGTCCATAGAGGTAGGCCTCATTGGCGTCTGTAAAATAGTCTAGCTGGGTTGAGGTAACTTTATATTCAGGATTATCGATGCGAACATTTGAAATAAAACGATATTTTTTTTCTTTCATAAAATATTTCCCTCGATTGCTTTTAAGGGTTGTTGCGCTATCGATGATGGTTCCAGGAGTTTCATAATAGGCTAAATCTTCAAATCGATTCAAGAAGAGCGTGTCTGTTTCCAAGGTCATGTCGGGTTGTTCTAAAAACACATTTCCCCATGCTTTGGCTTTTCCCGAAGTTCCGTCATATTGCATATAATCGCTGGTCATGCGAATGGTGTCTCCTTGGGTAAAAACGACCTCTCCCTCGGCTTTGAAGGCGTTATCTTTTGGGTAAAAAAATGATTTATCGGATTCTATAAGGGCACCATCATGAAAAAGTTTAACGCGAAGATCTCCTTTTTTTGTAAGGATATTGGCTCCTTTAAAGTTAGCTTCATCTTTTTCAAATGAACCAGCTTGTTGGATTTGTACAATGCGCTTCTCTTGTCCAAAGAGGAATCCACTTACTAACAAACAGCAACTTACTACAAGAAGTGAAATATTTCTTTGCACACCAATACGGATTATTTTTTATCTAAAAATCGTCTGCTTTCTATCTGGTCCCACCGATACAATTTTAATGGGCGTTTCAAGTTCTTTTTCCAAGTAAGCAATGTAGGCCTTAAAACTTTCAGGGAAATTATCTTCAGCAGTTATTTGTGTTAAATCCTCTTCCCATCCGGGAAGTTCAGTATACACTGGACTAACATTTTCGGGTTCTATTGAAAAGGGAAAATGATCAATCACTCCGTCTTTAGTTGCATAGCCTGTACAGACTTTAATGGATTTAAAGCCAGACAATACATCTCCTTTCATCATCATGAGTTGGGTGACTCCGTTTACGCGAATGGCATATTTTAAAGCGACTAAGTCGATCCAGCCACAACGTCTGGCACGCCCAGTGGTTGCACCAAATTCTTGTCCAACGCGTCCCATGGTTTCACCAGCTTCATCAAATAATTCAGTTGGAAATGGACCACTACCGACACGGGTTGTATAAGCTTTGAAAATACCATATACTTCTCCTACCGTATTAGGGGCTATTCCCAAACCAGTACATGCTCCTGCCGCTGTTGTTGTAGAAGAAGTGACATAAGGATATGTACCGAAATCAACATCTAGTAAGGATCCTTGTGCGCCTTCAGCCAATATTTTTTTGTTTTCTTTTTGGGCAGTATGTAAAAAATCTTCACTGTCAATAAGTGGAAGTGCTTTGAGTGTTTTGAGACTGTCAAAGAATACTGCTTCTAATGCTTCAAGATCAAATTCAATTTGACTCTCGTAATGCGAAAGCATTTTCAGGTGTTTGTCGCGAAGCGCTTCATAGCGATCTTTCCAGTCGTTTAAAAGAATGTCCCCAACACGAATTCCATTTCGACCAGTTTTGTCCATATAGGTTGGACCAATTCCTTTGAGGGTGGAACCAATTTTAGCTTTTCCTTTTGCGGCTTCAGAGGCAGCATCCAATAGGCGATGCGTAGGGAGTATTAGATGGGCTTTCTTGGAAACGAATAGCTTTTTGGCAAAATCAATTTTAAAAGGAGCAAGTTTGTCTAGTTCTCCTTTAAAAATTACCGGATCAATGACCACCCCATTCCCAATGATGTTAAGCGCAGATGGGTGAAAAATCCCAGAGGGGATGGTGTGAAGTACATGCGATATTCCATCAAACTTTAAGGTGTGTCCAGCGTTTGGACCACCCTGAAATCGAGCTATGATATCGTAATTTTTCGTTAAAACGTCTACAATTTTTCCTTTTCCTTCGTCTCCCCATTGAAGACCGAGCAGTAAGTCAACCGACATATAATTGGTGGTTATTTATGATTCTTTTTTGGTTCCATAAAAGTATAAAGAATGGTGATGAATATCAACATTAAATACTTCTTCGATTGTTTTTTTTATCGTCTGTATTCTTGGGTCACAAAATTCTTTTACCTCGCCAGTGTCTGTTAAAATAATGTGGTCGTGTTGGTTGTCGAAAAATGATTTTTCATATTGGGCTTGATTCCCAAATTGATGCTTGCGAATTAGTCTAGATTCAATCAATAAATCAACAGTGTTGTAAAGAGTGGCACGACTAACTCTATAATTTTTATTTTTCATTTTGATGTACAATGATTCTATATCAAAATGTTCCTTGTGTTCGTAAATTTCATGGAGTATGGCAAATCGTTCCGGAGTTTTCCGGTGTTTGTGTTGATCTAAAAATTTGATGAACACATTTTTTACGATTTCTTGGTGGTTATTTGTTTCAGCCATGGCACTTTAAATCTTCGGTAAATGTACTGTTTCTTTTCCTATTGACGTGCTACTTTTTCAATTCCAGTGATTTTCAATAAGCGTTTTTTTAGTTTTTTTAGGGTTTGTTTATTGTTCACCCGCATGGTTAGGGTCCCCTTAAATAATTCTTCTTCTGTTTGAAAGTTTATTTTTTTGATATCTACATTCATGCTGTTGGAAATCAATCGTGTAACCTGATTGACCAAGCCTTGCTGGTCAATACCGTGAAGTACAAGTTCAGCTGTAAATTCTTGCTCACTTGAGTCAATCCACCAAGCAGGAACAATGCGGTAGGCAAAATTTGATTGAAGCGAGACCGAGTTTGGACAATTGTGTTTATGTACCTTTATTCCTTCATTAATGGTAACGAATCCAAATACTTTATCTCCAGCAATTGGGTTGCAACAAGGCGAAAGTTTGTATTGGAGTTCTTCTCGTTCTTTCCCAAAGACGAGTTTGTCATAGCGGGATACAAAACCTTCCTCTTCTGTGGTCGTTTTCCGATGGTTTGAACGTAATCTCTTTTTAAAGAAATTTAAAAAACTGTTGTTATAGGTAGTTGCAAACTCTTTTAATTTTCGATTATCAACGGTTCCAAGACCCACCCGATAAAAAAGATCTAAACCAGAATTGACCTTAAAATAAATAACAAGTTGTTGAATGGTTTTTTCGTTGTTTTCGACTCTTAGGTGCTTAAGTTTTCTTCGAAGGATTTCTTTTCCTTCTTCAGCAATTCTGTTCTTTTCTTCGTTGAGCGATGATTTTATTTTATTTCGCGCCCGCGATGTGATTACATAATCCAACCAATTCGCTGTGGGTTTGGCATTTTGAGAAGTAATAATTTCAACAGAATCTCCACTTTTAATTGTTCTTGATAAGGGTACGAGTTTACCATTAACACGTGCTCCCCGTGTTTTACTTCCCACTTCTGTGTGAATGGAATAGGCAAAATCTAAGGCGGATGATCCTCGTGGTAACGATTTTAAATCTCCTTTTGGAGTGAAGACAAATATTTCTTCAGCATATAGGTTGAGTTTAAAATTCTCGACAAAATCGATGGCACTTGAATCTTTTGACTCCAATACTTCTTGCAAACGATTTAACCATCCGTCAATCCCAGATTCTTTCTCTTCCCCTTGTTTGTAGCGATAGTGCGCAGCATATCCTTTTTCAGCAATTTCGTGCATGCGTTCAGAGCGAATTTGAACTTCGATCCATTTATTGTTTGGTCCCATAACTGTGATATGAAGGGATTCATATCCATTCGATTTGGGCGAAGAAATCCAATCGCGAAGTCGGGTAGGGTTGGGCGTAAAATGGTCGGTTACAATGGAGTAGATTTTCCAGGCTAAGAATTTCTCATCTTTGGGTGAAGTTTTGTAAACGATACGAATGGCAAATTTGTCAAATACTTGCTCGTAGTTGATTCTTTGCGATTGCATTTTTTTATGAATCGAGTAGATCGATTTACTTCTTCCTTTGATAAAATAGTTTATATTTTCTTTATCTAATGAGGTTTTAAGAAATTTAGAAAATGCCTTTATGTATTGATTTTGTTCCTCTTGACTCTCTTCAATTTTGCCTTTGATCGCATCAAAACGATTGGGCTCAGTATATTTTAAACTGAGGTCCTCTAATTCTGTTTTAATGTTATACATTCCAATTCTATGGGCTAGAGGAGCATATATGTACAGTGTTTCAGAAGCAATTTTCACTTGTTTGTATTCTGGCATTGAATCCATTGTTTGCATATTGTGCAAACGGTCAGCAATTTTTATAATGATTACCCGGATATCATCATTTAGGGTCAATAACATTTTACGAAAATTCTCTGCCTGTAAAGAGACATCCGTATCTTTTTTGAGATGGGAAATTTTTGTTAATCCATGCACAATTTTTGCTACAGTATTTCCAAAAAGACGTTCGATATCGTCGAGCGTATATTTGGTGTCCTCCACCGTATCGTGTAAAAGTGCTGCAGCGATGGATGTAGCATCCAAACCAATTTCTGAGGCAACGATCTTTGCAACTGCAATGGGATGAAAGATATATGCCTCTCCCGACTTGCGACGTTGCGATTTATGTGCATCTACAGCGGTATTGAAGGCAAGCCTTATCAACTTTTTGTCTTCAGTTGATAATTGCAAATAGCTTATTTTCAGTAGCTCTTTGTACTGTTTCGCAATTTCTTTGTTTTCTATTTCCTCATCGATTTGCATAAAAGGAAATTACACAATTCTTTTAAATTCATCCCAATAAGTCAGCTAGTTTCTTTGTCTTCTTGCTTCAGCAAGCAAAATACCCGCAGCAACAGAAACATTTAGAGAGTCATTTTCTCCTGCCATTGGGATATAGATTTCTGTAGTGTTATGTGCCAACCAGTTCTTGGATAGTCCGAGATCTTCTGTGCCTACGGCAATGGCTGTGTTCCCCCTAAAGTCATGTAAAGTATAGGCTTTCGCTTTTTCAGTAAGTGCGGCACTAAAGATGTTTATTTCTTTTTGTTCTAGGAAAGAAAATGTTTCAGCTATTGTTCCTATCCCAATGGGAACATTAAATAAACAGCCCACACTCGATCGAACAACGTTGGGGTTGTACAGATCTGTTTTCGGATCGACCAATATCATTGCATCTACGCCAATAGCGTCGGCTGTTCGAAGCAGTGCACCAATGTTTCCTGGTTTTTCAGGAGCTTCAGCAATGAGGATGAAGGCATTCTTTTTAGGGAGTTTTAGTCCCTCAAGTTGGTGTTCCTTCATGTGAGCCACACCAATGAGTGTGCTGGTGTTTTTTCGGTAACACAGTGTTTCAAATAGAGCTGCATTGACTTCAATGCATTCGCAATTTGCAAAAGCTATATCGCTTACAATGTTTGTCTTAGCTTCCTTAACAAAAACGTTTTTTAACCGAAAACCACCCGCTAACGCATGCCGAATTTCTTTTTCCCCTTCAATGCAGAATAGTTGTTCTTGCCTTCGTTTTTTTGCTTTTTCCTGAAATATTTTTAATTCTTTAATGTGTCCATTTTGGGGACTAGAAATAAATTGCATTCTTATTTTCGGCTGAATTTTTCCATATAACGTTTCCACAATTCTGTTTGATGGGTTTCAAGCAGAAGGGCTCTACCCTGAATGAACGCATGACTAAGTTGATTGGTTCGCATGTCTAGCGCATCACCTACAGCAATGAATAAAGTTGCCTCTTTTCCTTTTTCAAGACTTCCAAGTCGATCATCAATGCCCAAGATTTTAGCTGCGTCGAGCGTAATCATTTGAACAGCTTTTTCTTTGTCTACTCCATAGGCCGCAAAAGTACCTGCATAAAAAGGAAGGTTTCTGGTATTCATTCGTTCCATACGACCACTTACATCAATGGTAATGGTAAGCCCAGCATCCATTAATATTTTCGCCATTTTATAAGGAAGTTTAACGTCTTCATCTGCAGTATTGGGTAAGCGATGCGGGCGCGATACGATCACTGGAATATCATTTTTCTTTAGAAAGGGAAGGATTAAATGTGCATCATCTCCACCAACTAAAACGATTTTTTTGAGTCCGTGCTTTTGCAAAAAGACTATTCCATCAAGGATTTGTCTTTTTTCCTTAGCGTGAAGGTAAACCTGCTGATTTCCGCTAAACATTGCTTGAAGTGCAGCATGCGGAAGGTGTTTTTTCTCTGCAGAGGCGGTGAATGTTTTGGCTTCCTTTAGATAGGCATCAAGTTCCAGGATTTGTTTGTCATAATTTTTCTGATCATACACCAACGGATCTTCTCCTTTTGCAGAATTTCCTCTTCGGTAGGAACGAGGCCAATAGATATGCATTCCCTCATCCGTTTTGACGGCAGCATCTTCCCAGTTCCAGGCATCCAGTTGAACCACCGTTGAACTTCCGGCAATTCGTCCTCTTGTCGGGATAATTTGCGCTGTCAAAATTCCATTTGGACGAAGCGATTCGACAACCTTAGATTCAGCATTGTATGCGATCAAGGTTCTAATATTAGGTAAGAATGTCCCTATTTCATTCAAGTCATTTGTTGGGCGAATAGCATCTATTTCTACCATTCCAACCGTGCTATTTGCTGCAATAAAACCAGGATAAACATGTTGATCCTTTGCGTTTATTGTTCTTGCATAGTTGTTTTTTATATCCGATGAGGGACCAACTTCAACAATTCTACCAGCCTCAATGCCTAAGGAACCATTTTCGATAATTGTGCCATCTCCAATATGAAGGGTCGCCCCTTGAATCAAAATGGACTCACTTTGTGATGGTGCTGGAGTTTGCTGCGCTGTTGCCACAATATTGAGGCAAAATAGGCTTATTAAATATATTATTTTTTTCATCTGTAATGTGTTAGTCTAATGTTTCGCAATGGAATTCACGCGCTTGTTTTTTTGGTGCTTTTTGTGTTGGTGCACCTCCATTTTTCGCTTCAACCATCTGTTGAATGAGTTGATTGCGTTCCTGTTGAATTATTTCTATCTGTGCCGTTGCACGATCTAAATCATAATAGAAAATGCCTTCAATCATTGTTTTTTCAGCAACAGCATAGATCGACATTGGATGGTCATTCCACAAAACTAAGTCGGCTGATTTCCCCACCTTTACACTCCCTACTTGATCATCGATATGCATTAATTTTGCAGGGTTGAGGGTGACAAATTTCCAAGCATCTTCTTCTGAAACCCCACCATATTTTACGGCCTTTGCAGCTTCTTGATTTAAGCGGCGAGACATTTCAGCATCATCAGAATTAAATGCTACAGTTACTCCTTGACTGTGCATAATGGCTCCATTGTAGGGTATAGCATCGTTAACCTCGAATTTGTAGGCCCACCAGTCGGAGAAGGTAGATCCTCCTACACCGTGTTCTTTCATCTTGTCAGCTACTTTATAGCCTTCCAGAATATGTGTAAAGGTATTGATGGTTACACCAAAACGTTCCGCAACCTTCATTAACATATTGATTTCACTTTGCACATAAGAGTGACAAGAAATAAATCGTTTGCCTTCTAATATTTCAACCAAGGTTTCCATTTCAAGATCATATCGGGGGGCTAAGGTTTTTGCTTTGGTTTTTCGTCCAAGTGCATTGTAGGTCTTCCAAGCAGTTTGATATTCTTTTGCCCGTTGGAAATAGTCAACAAATACCTGCTCAACTCCCATACGGGTTTGTGGAAAACGCGCATAGCTTGACCAGTTGGATTGTTTTACATTTTCACCAAGGGCAAATTTGATGAATGGTGCAGCCCCTTGGTATAAAAGTCCATCTGCATCTTCTCCCCAACGCGGTTTGATGATGGCAGAACGACCCCCAATTGGATTGGCTGAACCGTGCAGAATTTGTAAGGTAGTCACACCTCCTGAAAGATTTCGGTAGAGGTTAATATCATCTGGATTAATTACATCCTCAATGGTTACTTCTGCCGAAGAATTATGTCCTCCTTCATTAATACTAGAGGCACCAATATGAGAATGCTCATCGATAATTCCGCTGCTTAGGTGTTTTCCTGTAGCATCAATCTCAACAGCTCCAGGCGCATTCAGGTTTTGACCAATAGCTTTAATTTTACCGTTTTCTACCCAGACATCAGTGTTTTTTAGTATTCCTTCTGCCTCATTGGTCCAAACCGTAGCGTTTTTAAACAGGGTGTTTTGCGCTGATGGTAGCGAGCTGAAACCAAATCCATTGTTGGGATAGGTAACTGCTACTGGAGTTGGTTGTTTGTTTTCTTTCTTTGTTTTCTTTTTGTCTTCGGCTGCTTCGTTAAAGCGAGCTGTCCATCGAATAGAATTCCCGTCAAAGGATGTTCCTTCTCCATCAATACGGTTCGCATCACTGATTTTAGCAGACAGTTGTGCATAGGCGTCTTTGGCTTCGTTCTGAATTTGTAAACTCATCCAGCCGCTTTTATAGGTTGCTTTTGCAGTTAGTTTAACGGTGTCCTTTTTAACAGTCGCCGCTATTTTTGTTCCACTGTTTTTGATGACTAAATTCAATTCTTCCCCATCTAGCATTAAAGTGTATTTTCCGTCAAAGGTGACCTCAGGAGAAGTGATTATTTTGTGCTGTCTTCCCTGAACCCAATTTTCTTCAATTTTAGTTGAATCATCAAACAATGGACCATTGGTCACAATGAAATTAGCCATGGCAGCTTTCTTTAGCTGTCCAACATCAGCTTGTTTTCCCAATAAGCGGGCAGGAGTGGTGGTTAATGCAGCCAAGGCTTTTTCCTTGTCTAGACCATAGTTTATAGCTTTTTTGATGTTTTTCAATAAAGCTGTTTTATCAGAAAGCCCATTGCTGGTAAAGGCAAAAGGAATTCCCCCTTTAGCAATTTCAGCAGGATTCATAGGGGCTTGATTCCAATAGCGCATATCGCTTAAGGCAATTTTTTGGGTGCTCACAGGATCAGTTACATCATAGCCATCAGGAAAGTTGACGGGAACCAATAAAGTTGCATTCAAGTCTTTCAGGTTTTGGATGTGTTCATATTCTTTTCCGCTAGCAGTAATGGTAAATGGTAGACCATATTCCTTCCCTATTTTGGCAGCTCGAGCAACATCCAAT
>CAJQKN010000059.1 GCA_905478905.1 uncultured Flavobacteriaceae bacterium
TTGCGATTGAGAAGTGTAGAAGGACCAAGGCCTAAATTCCCTGCCATCATATCGTATATTTTTAGGCCAATTCCATAAAAGGGGCTGTTCCACCAGTCGTAGGAGGGGATGACAAAACTGAGGTCTTTCACTAAGTGGGGCGCATTTTTACGCATAATTCCTCGTTCTTTTAAGGCTTCAATGACCAAAGAAACATCTCCATTTTGCAAATAGCGTACACCACCATGTACAAGTTTTGTACTCCTTGAGGAGGTCCCTTTTGCAAAATCGTATTTTTCAAGTAAAAGTGTTCTGTATCCTCGACTAGCAGCATCAACTGCTGCGCCAAGGCCAGAGGCTCCGCCCCCAATGATGAGTACATCCCAAGGATTTTTACCAGCGTTAATTTTCGCTAAATGCTCTTCTCTTTTCATTTGCTTTTCAATGCTTTAGGAATGCGTTCTTCCCAAAGGTCAATGCATGCTTGTGTGGTGGAATCTTTGATTGGATGAAAAGCTTTGTTTTCTTTCCAAATTGCTTTAAGTTGTTCTTCGTTTTTCCAAAAATCAACGGCCAGTCCAGCAAAGAAAGCTGCACCCAAAGCGGTGGTTTCGGTTGTGTATGGGCGGATGACATTTTTGTTCAAGAGGTTGGCTTGTATTTGCATCAACAAATCGTTGTTACTGGCTCCACCATCTACTTTGAGGCTGTCAAAGGATACTCCAGCATCTTTCTGCATTTCAATAATAATGTCTCGAGACCGCATGGCAATGGCCTCTAATGCAGCTCGTGCAATATGTCCTTTTTGTGTTCCTCTAGTAATCCCCATGATAGCACCAGTGGCTTCGGGATCCCAATAGGGAGCTCCCAAACCTGATAGGGCAGGTATAAATGTAATTCCACCATTATCATTAACGCTGTTTGCCAATGCTTCAATTTCTGGAGCAGTATCAATGATCTGTAACTGATCCCTTAACCATTGAACCAATGCACCGGCAATAAAAACACTCCCTTCTAAAGCATAGGTAACTTTACCATTCAGCTGCCACCCAATAGTGGTAAGCATTTTGTTTTGGGATACAACGGCTTTTTCTCCAGTATTCATGATGCAGAAACAACCGGTTCCATAGGTGTTTTTTACATCACCCGGATTGATGCACAATTGACCAAACAGGGCAGCTTGTTGGTCGCCAGCAATCCCACTTATCGGAATTGCTTTCCCCAGTATTGAGGCAGCTGTTTTACCCACTACCTCTGATGAACTAACCACCTTGGGAAGCAAAGAAGAAGGGATGTCGAGGAGGTTCAGTAATTCTCCATCCCATTCAAGACTGTGTATATTAAAGAGCAGTGTTCTACTTGCATTGGTGACGTCGGTTGTATGAACCTTTCCTTCAGTTAGGTTCCATATCAGCCAACTGTCTATTGTCCCAAAGGCTAATTCACCAGCTTCTGCACGTTTTCGAAGGCTTGGATGGCTGTCTAGTATCCATTTGATTTTTGTGCCAGAAAAATAGGCGTCTAACACTAAGCCCGTTTTGTTCAAAAAGATAGAAGAATGTTCTTGTAATTCAGTACAAATAGATGCGGTTCTTCGGTCTTGCCATACAATTGCATTGTGTACTGGCTCTCCATTTGTTCGATCCCAAATGACAGTGGTTTCACGTTGATTGGTGATTCCCATGGCGCTAATATCTTCTATTGAAATTCCTTCAGAAGCAATTACATCTTGGATGGCTTTCAATTGTGTTGTCCATATTTCTTTGGCATTGTGTTCTACCCAACTTTCTTTCGGGAAATATTGGGGAAATTCGTATTGTGCCGTAGCTTTTGCCTGCCCTTTTTTATCAAACAGAATTGCACGAGAACTCGTTGTTCCTGCATCTATGGAGAGTATATATTTCATGAGAAATTTTAAATCGGTTCTACCTTAATGTTTTGGTTAATGTTGTTGTTAAAATGCATGTATGAAAAGCCTTGATGTATAGATCTAGCGCCAACATTTCCCTTTTTGTCAAGTGCAATATAGGCGACTTGAAAATTTGGCTTACCAGCCTGTTTTTTTAGGATGCGTTTAATGGCTTCATCACAGGCCTCTTGGGGTGTTTTTCCCTGTCGCATCAATTCAACAATCAAAAAACTTCCAACAGTTTTTACCACTTCTTCGCCCATTCCAGTGGCAACCGCCCCCCCAATTTCATTGTCAATATATAAGCCCGAGCCTATAATGGGAGAGTCACCTATTCGTCCATTCATTTTGTACCCAAGTCCACTGGTGCTGCATGCTCCGCTGATGTTTCCCGCTTTATCTCTACACAAAACACCAATGGTGTCATGATTTTCAATATTGATGATGGGTTGGAAGAGAGCTTCTTTTTTCCATTTTTCCCAAGCTTTCTTTGTCTTTGGCGTTAGGAGTTGCGTTTCGGGGTAGTCCAATGAGCGGGCAAATTTTTCTGCCCCTTTCCCAGCTAACATGACATGGGGTGTTTTTTCCATGACATCACGTGCAAGTGCAGCTACATGGACAACATTTTCAACCGCCAACACGGCACCACAGTTTCCGTTGTGATCCATCACGCAAGCATCAAGGGTTACTTTTCCATCTCGGTCTGGGGTTCCGCCAAAACCAACCGTGGAGTTATCTTCGTTTTCTTCTTCAACTTGTGCAGCAAGGATGGCAGCTGTAAGGGCATCTTTTCCTTCTAACAAGGCTTGACCAGCAGTTGCATTGGCTTTTTCAAAATTCCATGTACAAACTGCCACTGGCCCGTCTATTAATGGGCTAGCTTTATCTTGTGCAAACAATGATTTAGGGATTAGCGTGGGTAAGCTACCAGCAATCGCTATTTTTGAAATAAAGGATCTACGTTTCATCTTTAACAATGTATTAAAATCTGTTTATCTTTCCTAAATTGTGAGGAAATAATCTTTAGAGGTCAATCCATGAAAATTGAGGTATGCATTAATCGTTTGGAAGACTTAGTTGCCGTGCAATCTTTTAATGTAGATCGAATTGAGTTGTGCGTTGAATTAGGCTGTGGAGGTTTGACCCCCTCTTATGGTTTTGTTGAAAAAGCCTTGGAATTATCTAGGCTTCCCATCCATGTTTTAGTTCGCCCAAGAAGTGGTCATTTTGTTTATTCCAAAGAAGAGTTTGACTGTATTTTACGTGACTGTTTACAATTTCAATCCATGGGGGTGGCTGGAATAGTAACAGGTGTGCTGGACAATGAAATGAACCTTCCGTTGCAACTGTTACGTGATTTAAGAGATAAATTAGCGAATGTAACTTTGGTTTTTCATCGCGCTTTTGATGAAGTGAATGCGCCAAAGCGTGCCTTGATGCAGTTAATGAATATTGGTTTCGATGGAATATTAACCTCTGGGCAGCATACAAATGCCCCAGCAGGAATTGAAACACTTACGGATTGGCAAACACAGTTAAATAAGCAAATGTTTATTTTACCAGGAGGAGGAATTAATACAAATAATTGTAATTTGTTTAAAACATCTACTTTTGATTGGATTCACCTTTCTGCTAAAAAAGAGGCTATTTCTGCTATTGAGTCTAAATTCAACCACCCAAACTATGTTTTGGACAAAAAGGTACTTCAAGATATAATTGAAGTGCTCAAGGTTTCCTAGTGGATTTTTCTTTCCATTTTGGGTCGTATTTGAAAAATAAATTTGCCCAAATTATTTTTGATAATGCATTGAGATAGGGTGCCAAAACAATTAGTACAATAAGGATGGACCAAAAAGTGCGCAGAAAAGAGAAGCTGTTGAAAAACAAATGATCGAAGACAATTAATGCAATCATTACTGCAACACCAAGTCCATAGGCAACATACATAGAGCCAAAATAAAAGCTGGGTTCCATATGGTAATTTAAGGCACATACAGGGCATTTTTTTCTCACAGAAGTAAATCCTGAAAAATCATAAACTTTTCTTTGGAGAAACTTTCCTTGATGACAGCGTGGACATTTTATGGGTAAAATGCTCTTTAGTTTACTGCTGATTGAAGACATTTTTTTTTAAACAATTTAATATCTTTTTGTGGAATGTTAAGGGATTGAGATCTATTTTTCTATCTTCAATGCTCAAAAAATATAAACATGAATAATCTTTCTGATTTTCAACTAAAAAGCCCAGAGGCGTTTCAAGAGGCTTACCGTAATTCAATTGATAATTCTTCGGAATTTTGGGCAGAGATTGCGTCAACTTTTCAATGGCACAAACCATGGAAAGAAGTGTTGAAATACGATTGGTCCATCCCATCAACCGAATGGTTTGTTGAGGGTAAATTAAATATTACAGTAAATTGTTTGGACCGTCATGTAAATGTTCATCCAGAGAAGGAGGCGCTTATTTGGGAGCCAAATGACCCTAACGATACTGTACAGCGTTATACCTACAAAAGTTTACTTGCGGCTGTTTGTCGTTTTGCCAATGGCTTAAAAAATCAAGGAATAAAAAAAGGGGATAGAGTTTGTATATATATGCCGATGATACCTGAGTTAACCATTGCAGTACTCGCTTGTGCACGAATTGGTGCTGTACATTCGGTGGTGTTTGCTGGGTTTTCTTCAACAGCACTGGCAACTCGAATCAACGATGCAGGTTGTGCTTTATTGATTACTGCTGATGGAGCTTTTCGTGGAGACAAGAAAATATCATTGAAAGCCATCGCTGACGAAGCCTTAAATGAATGTGATACTGTAAAAAAATGCATTGTTTTTCAGCGAACATTTCAATCGGTCGAATGGGACAACCGAAAAGATATTTGGTGGCATGATTTTATTGATGGTCTTTCCGAGAACTGTGCTCCAACAATTATGGATGCTGAAGATCCGTTGTTTATTTTATATACCTCTGGTTCAACAGGAAAGCCCAAAGGAATGGTACATACTTGTGGAGGATATATGGTATATACGGCCTATACGTTTATGAATGTTTTTCAATACCAGCCAAATGACATTTATTGGTGTACGGCAGACATTGGCTGGATTACCGGGCATAGTTATATGGTTTATGGACCCTTGGCTTGTGGAGCTACTTCTGTTCATTTTGAAGGGGTACCCTCTTACCCGAAATGGAACCGCTTTTGGGAAATTTGTGAAAAGCACAAGGTCACACAATTTTATACGGCACCAACAGCAATTCGAGCTTTGGCAAAACACCCAACAAAGTTAATTGAGGATTATGACCTTTCTGCCCTGAAGGTATTGGGATCGGTAGGCGAACCAATTAACGACGAGGCCTGGAATTGGTATGATACCCACATAGGTAAGAATAAAGTGCCCATAGTAGATACTTGGTGGCAAACAGAAACTGGCGGGATATTGATTTCGTCGTTGGCCGGAGTGACTGATCAAAAACCTACATTCGCTACTCAGCCATTGCCCGGAATCCAAGTGGCCTTGGTTGATGAAAAAGGAAGGCCAATCTTTGAAAAAGAAGCTGAAGGAATTTTAACCATCAATTATCCCTGGCCGGGAATTGCTAGAACCATTTATGGAGATCATCAACGCTATAAAGAAGTTTACTTTTCGGCTTTTGAAGGCAGGTATTTTCCGGGCGATGGCGCTTTGCGTGATGCTGATGGAAATTACCGTATTACGGGTAGGGTAGATGATGTGGTCATTGTCTCCGGACATAATTTAGGAACCGCTCCAATCGAAAATGCGATCAATGAACATGCGGCTGTAGTGGAAAGTGCTGTAGTGGGCTATCCTCATGATGTCAAGGGAAATGCCTTAATGGCATATGTCATATTGTATGACACTGTTTCTTATACACCTTCCTTATACGAAGAAATCAGAAAGGAAGTAGCTGTGCAAATTGGTCCTATTGCTAAACCGGACAGGATTTTATTTGTTAGCGGTCTCCCAAAAACACGCAGTGGAAAAATTATGCGTCGAATTTTACGTAAACTCGCTGCTGGAGAAGCTGATCAATTGGGCGATATATCGACCTTGTTAAATCCAGAAATAGTTGAGGAAATTATTGTTGGTTTAGCGAAAGAATAGAACAACTGCGCCAATAGCTGTAAGAACCAAAATTAATTTGCGGTAGGCTACATCATTGATGCGTTTAACCAGTCGAACACCAACAAATAGCCCAATAATCAGGTAAGGCACAAATTGCAAGCTGACATTAAGGGAATGTGGAGTGATTGTTTCCCATGCCCAAATATGAAAAGGTATTTTAAAAATATTGATAATAAAAAAGACATAGGCAGAGGTTCCTATAAAAACATTTTTAGGCAAGCGCATGGCCAAAAAATAGATGTTTGTTACCGCTCCTGCTAGGTTGCCAATCATAGTAGAGAAACCAGCCAGTATGCCAATACCCGAGCCAAAAGTCCAATGCGCTGATAATTGTTTGATGGGTCTCTGCTCCAAGTAGAGTAAGAGTAAGGTTGTGACTAAAATTAGCCCAGCCATCCCAGTTTTAAATGTTGTTTTATCCAAGAGATTTCCACCATAGGTTCCCAGCAATACACCCAAACACATCCAAGGGATTAATTGAAAAACATATTTCCAGTGGGCGTGTTTTTTATAGTAAATAATGGCAAAAACATCACCTAGAATCAATAAGGGCATTAAAATTCCTGTGGATGCTTTGGCGTCAAAAGCAAAGACAAAGAGTACTACGATAAACACGGCTATTCCTTTTACACCAGATTTAGCAATTCCTAGCAGAAATGCTCCTGTAGCGGCAAGGTAATAGTGTGAAGGTATATTTGTAAATAGTTCCAACATAGTTTCTGTTGCAATATTACTCTTTTGTTAGCAAGGTTTCGTTACATTTTAAGATCTTTGTATTTCATCCTTGACTATTGAAAAAGATACCACCTGCAATTCGATACATGATTTTAAGCACCATGGCTTTTGCTTGTATGAATGGACTGATAAAGTTGTTAATTCAATTCCCAACCTTCGAGTTGGTATTTTTTCGTTCTTTGGGTACGCTTCTCATTACAGTATTTATTTTAAAATCAAAGAAAATTTCTTTTCGCCCGAATAAACCCCTCCTTTTGGTTGTGAGAGGATTAATTGGCGTTACCTCCATGTGTTTGTTTTTTTTGGCGGCACACTATATCCCCATAGGCTCAGCAGTAACTATTCGCTACATTGCTCCAATTTTTGGCGGTATATTGGCCGTTATTTTCTTAAAAGAAAAGATTTTTCCCCTTCAGTGGTTTTTCTATTTCCTTGCATTTGTTGGGGTAGTTTTTATCAAAGGCTTTGATGCTACCACCAGTATGTTGGGAGTTAATTTGGTTTTAGCCGCGGCTTTTTTTAGCGCAATTGTATATATTCTAATTGCTAAGATTGGTCAGCAAGATCATCCGCTTTTGGTTGTCTTTTATTTTATGTTAATCGCCACAATTGTTGGAGGTATAGGTAGCTTTAATACATGGTTAATACCGAATTATACTGAATTAGTCTTCCTGATTTTACTTGGATTTTTTGGTTATTATGGCCAATTATATATGACCAAAGCCTTTCAAGTCGGGGAAGCGAGTAAGGTTGCTCCGTTCAAATATGTTGAGGTTGTTTTTACGCTAACTGTTGGTGTTTTCTGGTTTGATGAGATATATACCTTAAATAGTTTAGTCGGTATTTTTTTGGTGGTTTTTAGTTTGACCCTCAGTGT
>CAJQKN010000060.1 GCA_905478905.1 uncultured Flavobacteriaceae bacterium
CTTTAGCGCTGCACATTATTGGAACAATTGATAAGGAAATTGTGGCTTACGCTCGGATCTTTCCCAAAGGCATAGCTTACCCAGATTATGCATCCATAGGAAGAATAGTTAGCTCACCCAAACAAAGAGGGAAAAAAATTGGGCATGCATTGGTTGCCTACTCCATTGAGCAGTGCAAGGTCAATTATCCTGGACAAAAGATAAAGATTTCTGCCCAAGCACATCTTGAAGCTTTTTATGAGCAACACGGCTTTGAAAGCACGGGAGAAGCCTATTTGGAAGATGGCATACCGCATATCGGAATGATTTTAACGGTATAAACGCTTTTTTTTCGATTAAGCGCTCCTATCAAATGCGATAAAATTTTGGAGGAATAGCCATTGAATGTGGGTTTAGCAGGAATTTTCCTGCCTTTATAGAGGAATTATTTTTGCGAATAAAAGAGATGTCTCTTCCATTAAATCAGCGGTATTGGGTCGTTGTCTGCCCTTATAAACCAACATTAAGCTTCCGGTAAAAGCGAAAACCGATTCTGTTTTCAAGGCTACCCTTAATTGGCGTTTAATACGGTTACGGTCAACGGCTTTTTTAAAATTCCGTTTTGAAACCGATACGCCCGCATAGAGAAAGGGTGAATCCTTATCTTGAATTATTCGAAGAAATAAGTTTTTGCTATGCAGGCCTTCTCCTTCAAGAAAAAGGCGATCTATAACACCTTTACTTTTAAGTCGCCGCAGTCGATTTTTATTTCTCAGGGGCAACATAGAAGTTGTTTGACTTGTCGATATCAGCCATCAAGTTGCTCGGATCAATGACCACAGCTTCTATTTCTGTTAATGGACGATCTAGGCTAAATGAATACTTGGGGTTTGCCCAGGCCCAGTCTTTATGAACATTCCACTCGATTGAATAGGGATTTTCTTTTTCTCCTCGCATCAATGAAATTGGAATATAATGCAATTGTGCCTCTCCATTTTTATATTGTACTAAAATTTCAAGGGGCATTGGCATTAGCCCTATGCGTTCCAATTGAATAACAGCCTTGTTCTCAGCATCATTTTCAACCGCAATGGCATAATCAATGGTGTTGGTGGTTTGGGTCCAATCTGTTAAATACCATTGTAATTGTAGTCCAGAAACCCGTTCAGCAATTACCCGTAAATCATTTGGTCGTGGGTGTTTGAATTTCCATTCATCATAATAGGTTCTAAGGGTTTCAAACAGTTTTTCCTTTCCAATAATATAGCCCAATTGACCCAAAAACACAGCCCCCTTGCTATAAGCAGTTCGCTCATAGGCATAGTTATGGCTGTAACGGTTGGCATTGGTCGCTTGAGGCATTTCTACGCCAGAGGTGGCTAAACCATAATAGCCTCGGTAGGAGCCCTCTAAAGGGAATTCTTTGTTTTCTTCCAAGATCTCATCTTCAGCAAGAGTAGAGATAAAGGAGGTAAATCCTTCGTCCATCCATTCGTGCTTGGTCTCATTGGTTGCCAAAATATGTTGAAACCAAGAATGGGCTAATTCGTGTGCAGTAACGCCAACAAGAGAGCCAAACTTTCGGTTTCCTGTAATTAGTGTTAGCATGGCATATTCCATTCCCCCGTCTCCCCCGTGAACGACAGAATATTGCTTGTATGGATAAGGGCCAACAGCCTTATTAAAGTAAGCCATCAATTTGGCCGTAAGTGGCTGAAGTTTTTTCCAATTGTCAATAATATCAGGGTTGTTTTTATAGAAAAAATGAAGGGTTACATCATTGGGACCAGGATAGGTATCGTGGATATAATCAGGATCAGCCGCCCAAGTAAAATCGTGTACGTTAGGAGCGATATAATGCCAGGTAATTTTACCTTTTTTGGATTTAGCTTTCTTGCGGTCAGAATAGCCTCTTCCAATATCATCCGCGTTTTGTAGGTAGCCACTTGCCGCAACGGTAAAGGCTTTGTCAAGCGTTATTTTCACGTCAAAATCTCCCCAAACACCATGGAATTCTCGTCCGGTATACGGGTCTGCGTTCCAGCCCTCATAGTCGTATTCGGCCATTTTGGGATACCACTGTGCCATGGAAAAAGCAATGCCTTCTCGTGAGTTCTTCCCCGCACGTCGAATAAGGTCGGGAACCTGTCCAACAAATGCCATTGTAAAAGTGGTACTTTGTCCTGGCGCCAATGGCTTTGCAAGACTTACCTCTAAAATGGTTTCGCTATCAACAAGCTCAACGGGCATCCCATCTTGTTTCATGTTTGAAACCTTCAAAAAGCCTTGTTGTGCAGCAGTTAGTGTGTCGAGATCAACCTTAAAACGACCGTTTTTATCTCCTGCATTCTTTAATCGAACAGCCATTTCGCTTCCCGGCTTAAAAGCATTGAAATACTGATGGAAAAACACCTTGCGTAATGTTTCTGGGGAGTTGTTGGTGTAAACGAGGGTTTCAGTTCCTTGGTATTGTGCCGTTTCAGCATCCAATTCTACAGCAATGGTATAGTCAACGGCTTGTTGCCAATATTGAGCAGAGACCAAAGGCGCTGCAAAAAGAACAAAAGAAATAATGAGTTTTTTCATATAAAAAAGGGTGTCAATTTCGGGTAAATATAGGAAACTTCTCAGGAACCAAAATAGGTGTCTAGAGAAAAGCTTTGGTCAAGGCGAGCGCCTTTTTCAGTATTTTTTAGCGAAATCAATTCGTTTTCGGCATCGTGTTCCAAAAAGAGAAGGTAGTCCTCTTTAACCGCGGTGGATAAGAACCCTTTTTTTTCACTTAGGGTTAAAAGCGGGCGGGTATCATACCCCATTACATAGGGGACGGGCAGGTGTCCAGCCGTTGGAATCAAATCGGCGGCAAAAACAATTGTTTTTCCTTTGTACTGTATAACAGGAAGCAGTTGTTTTTCGGTGTGCCCATCCATTAAAAGAACATCAAAGCCCAGTTCAGTCATGGCGTTCTCTACAAAGTTTAGTTGTCCACTTTCTTCTATGGGTAAAATATTTTCAGGAAGGAAGGAGGCAGCCTCGCGCACATTGGGTTCTTTTGCCCATTGCCAATGGTCTTTATGGGACCAGAAACGCGCGTTTTTAAAGGCGGGCTCATAGAATCCTTTTTTATTGCGCACAATGGCACCGCCACAGTGGTCAAAGTGAAGGTGAGTAAAGACCACATCAGTGATATCATCAGAATGAAAGCCAGCTTTTTTAAGGGAACTGTTCAGGTCAAAATTGCCCCACAAAGCATAATTTGAAAAAAACTTTTCGCTTTGCTTGTTGCCCAAACCCGTATCAATGAGAATAAGGCGCTTCCCGTCTTCAATTAAAAGCGATCGAGCCGCCATTTTGATTCGATTCATTTGGTCTGCGGGATTGGTTCTTTCCCAAAGGGTTTTGGGCACAACACCAAACATGGCACCTCCGTCTAGCTTAAAATGACCCGTTTCTATGGCGTATAATCGCATTATTTTAGCTTTATCCGAGTTAGATAGTTGTGGGAGGTCATGTACAAATATTTTTCCTCAGAATCGAAGGCACAGTTGGCCGTCCTAACCTCGGTTAAAATAGTGCCCAGGTGTTTACCCTCAGGCGTAAAAATAAGCACTCCTCCCGGGCCAGTTGCAAACACATAGCCCTTGGAGTGTACTTTCATTCCATCGGCTAAGCCAGGCCGCTTAATGCGGGTAGCATCAAAGAAAACCCGTTCGTTTGACAAGCGTCCATTGTCAAGGTCAAAGGCCATCCAAAGATTGCGTTGGGGGTCAGAATTAGCTACGTATAAAATTGATTCATCTTTAGAGAAAGCCAGTCCATTTGGTCGGTTCAAGTCGCTGTATAGGAGAGAGGTCTTACCCTCGCTCGAATAGCGGTAAACCCCATTGAAATCAAGTTCGCGAAGGGGGTCATCATCACCGTCTAAACCATAGGGCGGGTCAGTAAAATAAAGGTCTCCATTTTTGGAGAGGATTAAATCGTTGGGGGAGTGAAAGCGATTGCCATCAAAGGAATCAACAACAGTTGTAAAGGGGCTTTTTGATTCGAGAGGTGCTTTCATTTTGGCAATTCTTCGATCGCCATGTTGTGCGATCAATAAATTTCCTTCAGGATCTAGAATTAATCCATTCCC
>CAJQKN010000061.1 GCA_905478905.1 uncultured Flavobacteriaceae bacterium
TGCGCTTACTCATGTGTTTAAGTATATTTTCTAATCCATCGATGGAGGCATATTGAACCAACCAATTTTGTTGTTGCATGGATTTAAATAAAGGCAACATTTTTAAGGGAATGTCTGCACTTCTCTCAGCCGTCTTTTTATAAAATGCAGCAACAAAATCTTCAAGCGGATCGGGGTGATACTGTTCCCAGTGTGCAGCCAAAAAATGATCGTAAAGAACATCCATGATTACACGCGCATAGTGACCGTGGTCGGGAAAAAATAGTTTGCAATGCTGTCTAAAAATCAAGTGTTGATCAGTAAAACTATCTATTGCACGGTGAAGAACAATTCCTTTTTGGATGCCAGAAGAAAAATGTTGGTAGTGCTTGCCGCGAATGGTATCTGCTATAAAATTTCCAAATTGAAGGTCCTCATCCTCGCCAGAGAGGTAGATATGTGCTAAGAAGTTCATGTCTTCAAAAGTAAGCCTCTTTTGCTAAATCTCGTCTATATAAACTGGAAGACTATCCGTATATTTGAAAAAAATCTTTTCATGACATTAATCAAATCCATTTCGGGAATTCGTGGCACGATAGGGGGGAAACCCGAGGAGAATTTAACTCCAGTAGATACGGTCAAATTTGCCGCAGCCTATGGCACCTATATTCAACGCAATTCAACGATAGATCAGCTTACCATAGTAGTGGGTCGTGATGCGCGTATTTCTGGAGAAATGATTCAAGGTTTGGTGATGCATACCCTAATCGGAATGGGGATAAATATCATAGATTTAGGACTTTCCACAACACCTACGGTTGAGATGGAAGTTGTAAACGCAAAAGCCGATGGAGGTATTATTTTAACTGCCAGTCATAATCCAAAACAATGGAATGCCCTAAAACTGCTCAATGCAGCAGGTGAATTTCTCGATGCGGAAGCCGGTGAAGAGATATTGAATTTGGCTGAAACTAATGATTTTTATTTTGCCGATGTAGACAAACTAGGCAATCGAATTACAAAAACCACTGCAATTGATGAACACATCGCTGCCGTTTTAGCGCATCCGTTGGTTAATTTGGCTGCAATAAAAGCCGCCTCTTTTTCTGCGGTTGTGGATGGTGTAAATTCTGTGGGAGGAATTGCTATTCCCTCTTTATTAAATGCCCTAGGGGTACATTGTACAAAACTGTACTGCGATCCTACTGGACATTTTCCGCATAATCCTGAACCCTTAAAAGAACATTTGGAAGATTTGTCTAAAGAAGTTTTAGTTGCCCAAGCGGATATGGGAATTGTGGTCGATCCTGATGTAGACCGATTGGCCTTTATGGATGAAAAAGGTGAAATGTTCGGTGAAGAGTATACCTTAGTAGCCTGTGCAGACTATGTACTATCAAAAACACCTGGGAACACTGTATCAAATTTATCTTCAACACGTGCATTACGCGATGTTACAGAAGCAGCAGGAGGTCAATATTTTGCCTCAGCTGTTGGGGAAGTAAATGTAGTTGCTCAAATGAAAGCAAAGAAGGCTGTCATTGGCGGAGAAGGCAATGGTGGGATAATCGATCCTAATTTGCATTACGGCAGAGATGCACTTGTGGGTGTAGCTTTGTTTTTATCGCTTCTAGCGGAACGCAGATGTACAGTATCAGATTTAAAAGCAGGTTATCCTCAATATTTTATGAGTAAAGGAAAAATTGAATTGTCCCCTAATATGGATGTTGATGCCCTTTTGAAAAAAATGGAAGTTCGCTATGCAAATGAAAATCCATTGACAATTGATGGTGTCAAAATTGATTTCCCAGAAGGATGGGTCCATATGCGGAAATCCAATACGGAGCCAATCATTCGTGTATATGCAGAAGCAAAAACCCAAGAGGCGGCTGATGAAATCACAGCGCGTTTTTCTGCTGAAATATTACAAGAGGCTAATTAGATGTTGGCATTAAATGACTGTGCTTGAATCGATTGTGTGACCAAAGATACTGGCTAGGATCACGTTTAATTTGTTCTTCTAATTTAGCCGTAAATAAATCAGTTATTTCATTTTGTTCACACAAGGAAGGATCTTTTACCAACAGAGATACTTCAGCGGTATAATAGCCCCTTTTTGTACGGTTAATTTCGGCGTAATACACGGGAAAATTAAATTCTTTTGCCAAACGTTCTGCTCCAGTAAAAACAGGAACATTTACCCCCATAAAGGTGCGCCAATAGCTTTTGGGTTTCACGCGTGGTGATTGATCATTGATGAAACCGTAAAGAGCGTAATTTTTTTCTTTCGCATTAGCCCGAATAAATTCAATTGTTTTATAACGCGAAAGCAGTAGAGCTTTGTGTTTTTTTCTTGAGCGAGATATTAAACGATCCATATATTTGTTGGACAATGGACTATATACACCATAAGCTTTTCCAATCAAATGATACCCAATACTGAGCATACCCTCCCAATTGGAGTAGTGCCCAAGCAGTAAAATGGTGCTTTCCTTTTTTTCTTCATGGGCATTGATAAGCTCCATGTTTTTGAATTTGAATCTTTTCTTGATTTGCTTTTCCGAAATGGTAAGATTCTTCGCCATTTCTAAAAAAACATCACTGAGATTCTTGTAAAATTTACGTTCAATAGCTCTACGTTCTTCCTTGGTGTATTCCGGGAAACATAATTTTAAATTTTTACGAACCACCTTTAGTCTAAAGCCTACGACTCGATAAAGTATAAATGACAGAACATTTGATGTACCGTATAATAGAGGATAGGGCAACAACGAAATGAACATTAACAAGGGGTATGAAAGAAGAAAAACCAGTAAATGCACTAAGATAATTTTAAAACAAATATAGCTATATTTGAACTAAACTTTTTCATATGTTTGGGATTTCCCCATTGATTCTCCTTCTGCTTATTGTAATTGTATCATTGAGCTATAAAGCCTTTGGCGATCCAGTTTTCTTTAATCGATTAAAATTCAATATTAAAGCTGTTCAAAACGGAGAATACTACCGCATCATTACAGCAGGATTTATCCATGTAGATCAAAGCCATTTATTATTTAATGGTTTGACCTTGTATTTTTTTGGTGACAATGCATTGTATGGATTGGGAGCTTTCCATTTTGCGGTCCTTTATTTTGTTAGTTTATTGATGGGTAACCTTTTTGCTTTGTACTACCACAGAGATAATCCGTATTACAGTGCTGTGGGAGCTAGTGGAGCAATTATGGGTGTGGTCTACAGTAGTATCCTAATGTTTCCAGAAATGAAGCTAGCCTTGATCTTTTTACCAATTCCATTTCCCGCTTATCTTTTTGGTATTGGTTATTTGATTTACACCTTATTTGGGATGAAATCACAAAGTGATGGAATTGGACATACAGCGCATTTGGGTGGGGCATTTGGCGGAATTATTTGTACACTTTTTTATGATCCCACGGTCTTTGAAAAGTCCTTTCAAACGCTGGCACTGATGTTATTGGTAACTGTAGTTGCGGGGTTTATTTTTTTTAAAAAAAGAAACTAGTTCCCCAATAATTCTTCAATTTTAGCATCCAATTGCGCACCACGAAGATTTTTTGCTACAATTTTCCCTTCTTTGTCCAACACAAAAGCCGCTGGAATTGCACGAACACTGTAAAGTTGGGCGATTGGGTCTGCCCAATACTGCAGATTTGACACATGGTTCCACGGAAGTCCATCGTCGGCAATTGCACGTTCCCAACTTGCTTTGTTTCTATCGAGCGATACCCCTACAATTTCCAAACCTTTATCGTGCATACGTTTGTATAAGCGAACCAAATTGGGGTTTTCTACTCGACAAGGTCGACACCAAGAAGCCCAAAAGTCAATGATGGTTACCTTGCCACGAAAACTTTCTAACGCAATTAATTCTCCAGAAGGCGATGGCCCTTCAAAGAGGGGAGCGATTTCTCCAATAGCCGTTGGATTAACGGGTGCATTTACAAAACTTGAAATTTTCATTCCAGACTTACTTCCCCGAATTCGGTCAGAATAAGACTTGAAAATTTCATTTGCCTCGTTTTTATTCATGACTTTTTGCGATAAAAAACGCTCTAAGATCAATGCTGAGATGTAGGAGTCATTTTTCGTTTGCATGAAATTCTTTTCATAGTCATTCAACTTACTTTCAATGTCTTTGTACTGCTGTTGCAAATCTTCGACCATGAGATTATCTCCCATTGAATTGACTGCTTGAATCTCTTGGGCAATAGCGCTCATAGCAGCCGCAAAATCCTGGGTTTCATTTCGGTAGGCTTGTAAATCTTTGTTGGAGGCTGTTCCACCAATAATGGATGAAGCAATACTGTCCTTGTAGAGGGTAATATCAATTTGGCCTTCTTCAATGATGATGGCCGTATTGGACTGCGTTCCCTCTACAAAAAGAAAGTTTACATCGATTTGATCAACGTCCCCTTTCAATTCAAATTTACCATTAACTACTTCTGTAGTATCAACAGTTTGTGGTTGACCATTTGGTCCAGCAATATTGCGGAATATTTTTTTTCCCTCGGGTAAATCTGTCGAACCATTGATCACGAAGGTGTTTTGTTCTATATTGTTACATGCAGTAGCAATAAAAGTGAGTAGTAGGCTATAAAGTAATGTTTTATTCATGAGTACAAAAATACATAATCCGTGCCAAATAGACGAACAGGAATTAAATTACAGGACTAGCAAGAGGATTTTTTTCGTCTTATATTTGTATTAAATCATTCATATGGCTGGAAATCAATTTGGAAAACTTTTTAGTGTTACAACCTTTGGGGAATCACATGGTGCTGCCATTGGTGGAGTAATTGATGGTTGTCCGGCTGGAATTTTGCTTGACTTAAACGCTATACAAGCCGATTTGGATAGACGAAAACCTGGCCAATCTGCCATCGTTACCCAACGCAAAGAGCCCGATGAAGTTGCTTTTTATTCTGGCCTTTTCGAAGGAAAAACAACCGGAACACCCATTGGCTTTGCTATTCACAATACCAATCAAAAATCGCATGACTATTCCCACATAAAAGACAGCTATCGTCCTTCTCATGCCGATTATGTCTATGATCAGAAATATGGTTTTCGTGATTATCGCGGTGGAGGAAGAAGCTCAGCAAGAGAAACAGCCAGCAGAGTAGTGGCTGGAGCAATTGCAAAGCAATTTCTCAGTGGGATTACATTCAATGCCTTTGTATCGAGTGTTGGTCCAATTCGTTTAGAGAAACCCTACCAGGAATTGGATTTTTCGGAAAGTGAAAAAAATCCTGTACGATGCCCAGATCCCGATAAAGCTAAAGAAATGGAAGCCTATATCCGTCAAATTCGAAAAGAAGGGGATACTGTGGGCGGAATTATTAGCTGTGCAATACAAAACCTACCCGTAGGACTTGGAGAACCTGCTTTTGATAAACTCCATGCTGAGTTAGGGAAAGCTATGCTTTCAATCAATGCCGTAAAAGGTTTTGAATATGGAAGCGGTTTTGCTGGTTCAGAACTGAAAGGAAGTCAGCACAATGACCCTTTCAATGAAGATGGTTCAACCAAATCCAATCGATCTGGTGGTGTGCAAGGTGGAATTTCAAACGGAATGGATATCTATTTCAATGTGGCTTTTAAACCAGTTGCAACTGTTATGCAGGCGCAGGATACCATCAATAGTAAGGGTGAAAAAGTAGTAATGGAAGGTAAAGGTCGGCATGATCCTTGTGTTGTTCCAAGAGCAGTTCCTATTGTTGAGGCAATGGCCGCGCTTGTTATTGCTGATTATGAACTGATTAGACGAACAAATAAATTATAATAGGGATGAAAAAATTAGCCTTACACTGGAAAATTTTAATCGGAATGGCACTGGGTGTTATTTTTGGACTAGTAATGTCTTATGTCATTGGTGGCGATCAATTTGTTGCTGATTACATCAAACCATTTGGAACGATATTCATTAACTTATTAAAGTTAATCGCAGTCCCATTGATTTTAGCCTCTTTAATTAAAGGTGTTTCGGACTTAAAAGATATTTCAAAATTATCGCAAATGGGAGGTAGAACCATTGTCACTTATCTGTTGACAACCCTAACCGCGGTAACTATAGGACTTGTTTTAGTCAATATAATTCAGCCCGGAAAATCCATTAGTGTAGATACCCGCCAAGAGTTGGTCGAAGCATATTCTAGTGATACCAAAGCGAAACAAATGGCTGCTGCTAAACAAAAAGAGGCTGGACCACTTGAGCCTTTGGTCAAAGTAGTTCCTAGCAATATTTTCCTTGCTGCGTCGAACAACAGCAATATGTTACAGGTCATTTTCTTTGCCCTTTTTTTTGGCATAGGAATGATTTTATTGCCTGTTAAAAAAGTAAAACCCGTAAAGGAATTTTTCGATTCTTTTAATGAAATTATCCTCAAGTTAATTGATCTTATTATGCTTGCAGCACCCTATGGTGTTTTTGCCCTCTTGGCAGCTTTGGTGGTAGAAGCTCCTAGTCTTGAGCTTTTCAAGGCCTTAGGCCTTTATGCCATTACGCTTATATTGGGGCTAGCCATAATGATTGTTGTATATATCATCATTGTGCGGGTATTTACCAAAAAGAAATCATCATTTTTCATGAGAGGAATTGCTCCTGCACAACTTCTTGCGTTCTCTACGAGCTCAAGTGCAGCAACGCTTCCTGTAACCATGGAATGTGTGGAAGATAATTTAGGTGTCGACGAAGAGGTAGCAAGCTTCGTTCTGCCTATAGGCGCAACCATCAACATGGACGGTACTTCTGTTTACCAAGGTGTAGCGGCAGTATTTATTGCCCAAGCATTTGGTTTAGACCTAAGTCTAAGCGCACAGTTAGGAATTGTTTTTACAGCAACTTTGGCCTCTATTGGAACTGCTGCTGTGCCAAGTGCTGGAATCGTAATGTTAGTTATTGTATTGGCACAGGCGGGAATACCTGAAGCTGGACTAGCATTGATCTTTGCCATCGATCGACCATTAGATATGTGTCGTACTGTTGTCAATGTAACTGGCGATGCAGCGGTTTCTATGCTTGTCGCAAAATCCATAAAAAAACTAAAAGACTAGTGAATATAGCCTTTCCTTATCCCGTTGAGGCATAATTTCAATAACAGATAAGCAATTAGGATAACCACCAAGGGCATGATGTAGGTAGTTGGTCCATATACTACAACAGATTTAGTAAAAAACAGCCAATAGCCCATTTGAAAAAATACCGCAATTAAGGAAAGTAGCAATGGGGTCTTTGACCATGCTTTTTTCATTAGTAAACCCAAAGAACCAAGCGTTCCACCAAATACACCTATCCCAAAGGCAATTATTGTCCATAATGGAATATCAAGCATTAGGGCTTGTTCCCCAGAGGGAAGTTGTGCAATTTCATCAGCGCTCATGGTCTGTTGAGAATAAAAATTAAAAATTCCAATACAATTCCATAAAAAGGCAAGAATCACGATTGGTTTATACCAGGCGGGAGAAGTCGTTGTATGCATCTGTTTAAGCTTTAGTTAATAAAGGGGATATTTTTCCGTTCACTCCATAAAATAATTAGGCTTATTGCCCATGTACCTACAGCCATATAAAAGAGGGTTCCTCCATCATTTTTGACTTCAATTCCCAATTGGCTTAGATGAAAGAAGATCGCACCAGCCATGAGACCAGTTGTCATCAAAGCACCCATCCACGTAGAACGCTTAAAGAAAAGCAGTCCACTAGCAATCAGTTCTAAAAAGCCAATGCCATAACGCCCATAGGGTTCCATTCCAATAGTAGAAAAGATATAAACACTATCTGGATGACCCAAAAACTTATAACGAAGAGTTTGCAAAAGGATGATAGCAACCAATATGCGGAAAATAAGTAGGACTGTTTTATTCATATTTAAAAATTTAAGGTTGACTAAAGTTATGAAAAAATAGTCAATTAATAATTCGCTGAAAAAGACAGTATAAAAAAGCTTGGGTAGTTTTAAACGGTGTAATATGTATTTCTTCTTCTGATTTGATTAAGTTAAACGAGGGTGATACAATCTTTGCAAGCGATTGTTCCGAATACTGGCTAATGGGTAGACCACTGCATTTTAGTGGTCCATCCAACGAAAAAGTACTTATTAGAAGATGATCTTTAACACAGTTCCTTACCATTTCGGCATAAAACTGTATGTCCTTGTCTTCTGTCAAGAAGTGGAATACTGCACGGTCATGCCAGAAAGCATAATCTCGCTTTGGTTGAAAAGCAGTTATGTCTGCTACAATCCATTCAATTTTCTTGGATTGCTCACCTAAGCGTTGTTTTGAACGCGCCAGGGCCTCGGCAGAAACGTCCAATACACTAATGTCAGTATAACCCAATGCCAGTAAATGATCAACCAAATGACTTTCTCCACCACCGACATCAATGATGGGTGCATCTTTTGGGAGTTCCAAGGCTTGAATAATGGATAACGACAGGCTAGGCTTTTCCTGTGTCCAACTCACTTCTTCAGGCTTTTTTTTGGTATAAATTGCTTCCCAATGCTTTTTGCGCTCTATGCTATTCATCATAGCCTATTTCAAAGAATCTAATAAAATCCGTTCCATTAGGGCATAACCCTTTTCGTTGGGATGAACTGTATCATAGCCCAATTCGCTATTTAAGCCTTGCTTTTGATCGACCATGGCAGTATAGTAATCTACATAGATTAGATTGTTATCGTTTGCATAGGAGCGGAGGAGTTCGTTAAGTTTAATTACCTTTTGTGTAGGGACAATTTCTGGTCGCCAAGGAAAAAAATTCGCAGGCAAAACAGAGCATAGCAGCATTTCGATACCATTGCTCTTGGCCAATTCAGCCATAGAAATGATGTTATCCATGATAGCTTCTAACGCAATAGGGCCTGTATTTTGTGCAATATCGTTGATGCCAGCAAGTAAGACCACTTTCTTTGGCTGAAGTGAAATCACATCTTGACGAAAGCGTAAAAGCATTTGAGGGGTGGTTTGACCACTGATTCCTCTTCCTACAAAGGCATTGTCATTAAAAAAGGCGGCATTAAAATTAGGCCAACTTTCTGTTATACTATCACCAAAAAATACAATTTCAATATTTTCATCTTGGGATACAATCATTTCATTTGCCTGTTTATATTGCTCTAAATTTGCCCAATCTTGAGCGACTAAAGTTGATATACATAATAAAAATAGGAGGTAAAGGGTTGCTTTCATTTTCCTAAGATATAAATTCTTAGAGAAATTTGTGCTTAAATTTTGGATCTGGAAGGGGACAACTATCGTATTTTCCAAACCAATTGTAACGATTACGCGCTATAATTCGATAGATTCCGTTGGTCAATCCCTTTGGTAGATAGGAGAGAGGCGTCAAGAAAACGAAGAAGCCTCCAAGGCGATTGAAAAGCATAAAACTGGCTTCTGCCTCCAAAGCATAACTGTACATTTGATCCCAAACTACAACTGAATCTATAGAACTTAAGTCAAGATTTCGTTCTTGGGAAAACTGTTTCGCCAAAGTACCGTCTAGGGGAGCAAATCGCAACTGATCATTTTTGTCCCATTGACAAAGTTTTCTCACCCACCAATTACAAATAACGCAAGGGCCGTCATAAAATACGATTAGCGGTTTCATTTTATCTTCTTTGCTGCTTGTACCAAATCTAAGGCCTCTAGGTTGACTTGGGTAGTGAATACACCATAATTGACAACAGCCTTTCGCTTTTCTATAGAATCGATGGTACCAACTGATTTTCCGTCAAACAAGCGCACCTGGTCCCCAATTTTAAAATTAATTTTTGGTTTAACAGGCTCAGGTTTTACTTCTGTTTTTTTCTTTTTCTTTTCCTTTCGAATACTAACAATGGCCTGCTGTGTTTCTTCTTCCGCCTTTTTCTTAGCCTCCTTTTCCTTCCGCTTCTCAGCGGTAGTTTTCTTTTTACGCTTGGCGTTTTCTGTTTCTACCAATCGCAATAAGTCGGCAACCAATGGACGTTTCTTGCCGCTATCGAAATAACGTTCAGCGACTTCGTTGACACGGTTTCCCAATACAATCATCCGTTGATTGTGATCATAAAGTTCTTGGTAGCTATTGAGTTTCGTTTTAATCTTTAAATTGAGCTCTTCCAATTTACGCCCTTCTTTTTCTGCCTTATTTTCCCTTGCTTTTAGGGAAGCACCGGTATCCATCATTTGCTTACGTTCTTTTTGCAACTTTGCTATGGTCGCATCAAAACGCACTTTTCCACGTTCAATTTTCTTTTTCGCCCGATTGACTAAACTATAGGGAATGCCATTCTTTTGTGCTACTTCGAAGGTAAAGGAGCTTCCAGCTTCACCCATAATCAACTTAAAAACGGGTTCTAAAGTTCTGTTGTCAAATTGCATGTTCGCATTGGTCATATGCGGCAATTCGCTTGCCAATACCTTGAGATTGGAATAGTGGGTGGTAATGATTCCATATGCTTCTCGATTGTAAAACTCTTCCAAAAAAGCTTCGGCCAATGCGCCTCCCAGTTCTGGATCAGAACCTGTTCCAAATTCATCGATCAAAAAGAGGGTAGAAGCGTTGCATTTTCGCATAAAATACTTCATGTTCTTTAAGCGATAGGAATAGGTGCTTAGATGGTTTTCTATGGATTGATTGTCGCCAATATCCGTAATGATTTCAGTGAAGAAACAAACACGTGAACGCTCGTGAACGGGTATTAATAAACCACTTTGTAGCATTATTTGCAAAAGACCAACCGTTTTTAGGGTAATGCTTTTTCCTCCCGCATTGGGGCCAGAAATCACAATGATTCGCTGATTTAAGTCGAGGCGAATATCTTGCGGATAGGTCACTTTCTTTTCGGCTTCGTGACTGAGGTAGAGCAGTGGGTGATAAGCATCGACCAATTCAAGCTCACGATTCTCAGAAATAACAGGCAATAATCCATTGATGGATTTTGCATAACAAGCCCTAGCATAAATACTATCCAGTAAGCTTAAATAGTCCTGATACTGAATAAATAAGCCTCGGTAAGGCTGAAAAAAAGCAGTAAGCTCCCTTAAAATGCGTTGTATTTCTTCTGTTTCTTCAAACTGTAAATTATTGAGTTCACGGGAATGCTGTAGTGTAGTTTCTGGTTCAATATATACAATGCTTCCCGTTTTGGAACTACCCATAATGGCTCCTTTGACTTTTCTGCGATACATGGCTTTAACCGCCAAAACGCGTTTATTGTCTACAACGGTTTCCCGAATGTCGTCTAGGTAATCTGCACTGGTATAGGTGCCCAAGGCACGTTGAAAACTCTGTCCGATTTTTGAACGTACACTATTGATTTGCTTGCGAATTCGCGATAGCTCATCGGATGCATTGTTACGAATTTCCCCAAAACGATCAATCACTAAATCGACCTGTTGTTTGGGTTCTTTGGTAAGCTCTATGGCTTCACCTAGCGCATTGAGTGTTGGGTAGTATTCTTTGAATTTTTTAAAAAATTTCAGTAGAATGTTAGTCGTTTCATTTGCTGTGGCAAGACGACGAAAGCCTTCTATTTCTAAAACACTATTCTCAATCTTTAACAGGCTAATCTCGGCACTCAACTCATCAAATCCATGGTTTGGAATCCGATTGTCATTCTCAAAAGAGGCCACGAATTCTGAGACAAGGGTCAACTGACGAATAATCTCTTCTTCTTCACTAGATGGATTTAGTTGATCAATTTGTTCTTTTCCCAATGTGGTTATACAATGCGCACCAACCTGAGAAAGTACAGTGTCAAATTCTAGATCCAATAAGGATTTTTCAGGGATTTTCAAGTTGTGTTTTTTCTTATATTAGCTCAACAAAAGTACACAAAATCGTGCAGCTTCAGATACATCCCAATTGGGAAAAAACCTTGGCAAAGGAGTTCAATGCATCTTATTTTAAAAAATTGACCGCCTTTGTGGCAAACCAATATGCGCATTACAGTTGTTATCCAACCCAAAGAAATATATTTCAAGCATTTAACGCTTGTCCACTGGACCAATTAAAAGTAGTTATCATAGGCCAAGATCCATACCATGGCCCTGGACAGGCACATGGACTATCTTTCTCTGTTCCAAAGGGGGTAAAACATCCGCCTTCACTCGTCAATATTTTTAAAGAAATCGAAAACGACTTAGATATTCCCTATCCCAAAAGTGGCAATCTTATGCCCTGGGCCAAACAAGGGGTGTTTTTGTTAAATGCTAGCCTAACTGTACAAGCGCATCAAGCAGGTAGTAACCAAAAACAGGGTTGGGAACAATTTACCGATGCTGTAATTAAAACAATTTCTGAAGAAAAAGTAGGTGTTGTCTTTATGCTTTGGGGAACTTATGCAAAAAAGAAAAGTAACTTGATTGATACGTCTAAACACCTTGTGCTAACTAGTGGGCATCCTTCACCACTGAGCGCTAACCGTGGCTATTGGTTTGGTAATAAGCATTTTAGTCGGTGTAATGAATACCTAGGAGCTGCCCATGAAATTGTTTGGAGTGTTGAATCAAGTTCAGCATGACAATATTGATAGAAATGGGGTTGAGATGCTAAATCAAGTTCAGCATGACAATATTGATAGAAATAGGGTTGAGATGCTGAATCAAGTTCAGCATGACAAGAATGATGAAGATGGGGTTGAGATGCTGAATCAAGTCCAATATGATAAGAGACGGAAAGCTTATCCTCCAACGCGTTTGACCTCATGTCCCATTTCCTTTAGAAGGGTCATAAGTTGTTCGCGGTAATTTCCCTGAATGATGATTTCACCATTTTTCACTGTCCCACCAACGCCTAAAGCGTTTTTTAAGGTTTTAGCCAAACTTTTTAAGTCGTGAAGTTCACCTTCAAAACCTTTGATAAGCGTTACCGTTTTTCCAGCACGTCCCTTATTGCTATAGTGCGCTTCAAGCTGTTGCTTTTCGAAAGAAGGAACTTCATTTTCTAAAGGTTCTGAATCTGGTGCCAAATTGTTGAACTCTATTTTGGCTAAATCGGATAGGCTGGTTAATTTCTTTGACATCTTAAAAGCTTCATTGGCGCTAAAATACTATTTTAGAGGAATTAAATAACAACATATGCGTCAGCTTATTGTTCTTTTCTTTTTCATCAATACCTATACTATGGCACAAGAGAATAATTCACCAACTCTTCCCTTTAAGTCAATTCCATCGGCTGCAACAGATTATACTGCAGGGAACATTATTGTTCGCATGATAGAAGGTGCTGGCTATCGCTATTATTGGGCTACAGAAGGATTGACCATTGAAGACTTAGATTATCAACCCTCGGAGAGTGGTCAGTCGGTTCGGGCAACCATGCAACACATTTATGGTTTATCAAATGTTGTTTACCACACTTCACTGAATGCAATAAGTAAGCGTCCGACGGAAAACTTACCCAAGGATTGGTTAAGCCTTCGGGCTCAAACCCTTCATTATTTGGAAGAGGCGGCCAAACAATTTAAAAACAAAACCCCAAAAGAACTTGCTTCACTAGAAGTGATTTTCGATCGTGCTGGGAAGCAGTCTAGC
>CAJQKN010000062.1 GCA_905478905.1 uncultured Flavobacteriaceae bacterium
AATTCGATGAATACACCGAAATTAGTGAAGTTGCGAACGATTCCCTGGTGTTTTGAACCAACAGGATATTTAGAGGTGATATCTGTCCATGGATCTTGAGATAATTGTTTGATCCCTAAAGACATTTTTCGGCTTTCGCGATCAATGGTTAAGATCTGTGCTTCTAGCTCATCGCCAACGTTCACAAAATCTTGTGCAGAACGCAAGTGGGTTGACCAAGACATTTCAGACACGTGAATCAATCCTTCAACACCATCTTCTATTTCAACAAAAGCACCGTAATCTGCGATTACTACTACTTTTCCTTTTACTTTCTCTCCTTCTTTGATGGTATCTCCCAGTTTTTCCCATGGGTGATCGCTCAATTGCTTCAATCCAAGTTGGATACGTGATTTGTTGTCATCAAAGTCAAGGATTACAACATTCAATTTTTGATCCAATTCCAAGATTTCGCTTGGGTGATTGATACGACTCCAAGAAAGGTCGGTAATGTGAATCAATCCATCTACTCCACCAAGGTCAATAAACACACCATAAGAAGTAATGTTTTTCACAGTACCCTCGAGTACTTGTCCTTTTTCGAGTTGACCGATGATTTCTTTTTTCTGCTCTTCAATATCTGCTTCGATCAATGCTTTGTGCGAAACAACAACATTTTTAAATTCATGGTTGATTTTCACCACCTTGAATTCCATTGTTTTGTTTACGTATTGGTCGTAGTCACGAATTGGCTTAACATCAATTTGAGATCCAGGTAAGAAAGCTTCAATACCGAATACATCGACAATCATTCCTCCTTTGGTACGACATTTAACAAAACCATTTACGATTTCGCCACTGTCGTGGGCATTGTTAACGCGATCCCATGCTTTGATTACACGCGCCTTACGGTGTGATAAAACCAATTGACCTGTTCGGTCTTCACGGGTGTCAACAATTACCTCAACCTTATCACCTTCTTTTAGGCTGGGATTGTAGCGGAATTCGTTCAAGGAAATTACTCCTTCAGATTTTGCATTTATATCGATAATTGCTTCACGATCAGTCATATGCACAACTGTTCCTTCAATAACATCATCGTCTGCTGTGTCCACAAAGTTTTTACTAACCAATTCTTCGAATTCAGCCAATTGCTTGTCTTCAATAACATCAATTCCTTCTTCGTAGTGGTGCCAGTTAAAGTCTGCCAAAAAGTCTTCTGCAGAATTTGCAGTAGGAGTTTCTGCTACTGGAGCGGCTTCTTCTTGGGTTTCTTCTTGAACTTGTGGAGATTCTGCAGCTAGAGGAGCTTCTTGCTCTGGTGCTGCTTGTGGTGTAGTTTCTTCAGCCATAGCTAAAAAAATGGTTTTGTATTCTACTGTATCACAGGACTTTAATTAAAATACAACAGAAGTTGTTGGTGTTTGTTTTGTGTACTCCCTGCCCTGTCTAATCAAAAGAGTGTGCAAATATAAACCTAAATGCTTGATGGACAAGGAAAATCAATAAATTATCTATAGTCTATGTTAGTTCTCAAAAGTTTTGTAATTTAAATTTTGAAGCTTCCATGAGCTATTTAACTTTGTAATTGCAGTCACAAAAATTCAACCCAGCCCAACCAGCTAATAAAAAGAAAAATGAAACATATTATCGCCTCATAAGCATAAACAACCAATAATAATTACACCCCAAATATTTTACCCTCTTTTAACCTAAAACCTATGTTCTTTCATAAAAAAGTTACTTTCTTTTGATTTCTCCCATACTCGTGGGGATCTTTTTGGCGGTCTAACCGCAGGTATTGTCGCTCTTCCGCTTGCATTAACCTTTGGCGTAAGCTCTGGTCTTGGCCCCAGTGCAGGACTTTACGGAGCTATATTTGTTAGTTTTTTTGCTGCTTTTTTCGGTGGGACACCCACCCAGATATCGGGACCTACTGCCCCAATGACGGCAGTGAGTATGGTTTTTATTGCTCAAATTCTTGCGGATTTTGATGGAAATATTGACAAGGCACTACCCACCATATTATCGGTGTTTTTTCTCGCTGATATACTCCAAGTTGCTCTGGGGTTTATTGGACTAGGAAAATATATTCGCTACATCCCCTATCCTGTTGTGTCTGGCTTTATGACGGCTATTGGCGTCATTATACTCGTCACACAAATTGCACCAACCGTTGGCTATTATCCCAAAGAAGACACTGCATTTGTAGAGCAGTTTATCCCTCAGGCTGAGGGAATTATTCTTGAAAACATTCTCCAAGAAGAGGTCGATGAGGGTATTTTGGTTCTGGAAGATTTCAAAACAACCATCGAGCGTGCAAACAGCATTTCCACCGAAGAGATCATGACTGAAGCGAAAACGCTGGCTGGGAAAGAAGCTTCTGGAGTGATTGGAACATTCAATATTCTACCTCGAATTTTAGCCAATATACATTCGCTTGAAATCGGTTTGGCATTACTGACCATTCTCATCATCTATGGCTTTAAACGCATTACCACCGCTGTCCCCAGCACATTGGTAGCGCTCTTTATTGTTTCTGGTGGAGCCATCGCACTTGGCATGGATTATCAACCCATAGATGCCATTCCCTCGGGTTTACCCACCCCACAGTGGGGGCTCTTTAGCACCCTTGGGCTCGATACCATTACCCAATATATCTTCACCGCCATCACCCTGGCTTTGCTGGGAGCGATTGATTCCTTGTTAACCTCTGTTGTCGCTGATAATATGACCAAAACTGTACATGAGCCCAACAAAGAATTGATAGGTCAGGGAATAGGAAACACCTTTGGCGCACTCTTTGGCGGTATACCTGGAGCTGGTGCCACTATTCGAACTGTGGTTAACATCAATTCAGGAGGAAAAACCCGCTTATCTGGAATGATTGCTGGTTTATTATTACTGTTTATTCTTTTGGCAATAGGCCCTATCGCTTCCAGGATTCCAGCTGCAGTTTTAGCCGGTATTCTAATCACTGTTGGAATTGGAGTGATGGACTATAAGGGTTTAAAGGCTATTCCGTTTATGCCAAGACAAGAAGTATTAATTTTGATTACCGTATTGGTGCTTTCCTCTGTCTGGAATTTGGTCTATGCTGTAGGAATTGGA
>CAJQKN010000063.1 GCA_905478905.1 uncultured Flavobacteriaceae bacterium
ATGTGGGTCACCTAAATTACCTGCAGCAAAAATCTGATGAGGCTTGATCTTTTGAATGAGTGAGGAAATGATTTCTAGGTCCTTCTTATTGGGGTTATTTTTTTTTTGTGATTCCATTTTCATAAAAAGGCAGATTTAAAAAATGAACATTTTCTTTGGGGAGGTTTAGCAACCGAGCTGATTCTAGTGATTCACTGACACGAATAAAACCCTTTAATTCCCTTAAGGCGACAGAGTCTATATGGCCTTCTTTGGTGTTTAAAATCTCATTCTTTAATTGTTGAAAATTTAATTGATCGGGTTCAATTTGTAAGTACACTTCAATGTATCTCAAAGCATGTTCATTTGAAACACCTCTGCTTCCAGAGGTTTGGTAGGCTATATGCACCTGATGTCCTTGCTCTATTAACCTAGAAATCGTTCCACCCATACTGATTATATCATCAACAGGATGGGGACTAAAAATCAAACTTCTTTTGGAAGAAGGGTTTGCCCTCTCAGGACGATTTTCATCTGAAAATTTTGGTTTCCCACCCGGCCAACCTGTAATTGTTTTTTGAACTTGATTAAACATCCAAATATTTAAATCATATACAGATCCGTAGGTGTTAATCAAACCAGATAAACCATTCTCAGAATAATCTCTTGGGGTAAGTTTTAATATGGATTTTGAGACTCGTTTACATAACCAAAAAACTGCTTTTTTTGTTAATACTTCTGTCCACTCACAGTCCAAAACTAGCCATGGTGTATTGATTCTGGTTAAATCAGAACTTGCTTCTTTGTCAAGTATAAAAGTTACATTAGGATGTTCCTGGAGAAAGGATGCAGGAGCAACTTCACTTATCGGCCCTTCAATTGTTTTGGCAACAACACTTGCTTTGTGACTTCCCCATGCGAGTAAAACAATTCTTTTAGCATTCATTATGGTATTAATCCCCATGGTAATTGCTTTTTTGGGAACTTTTTCTACTCCATTAAAGTCTTTTGCAGCATCATTTAAAGTCAATGGATCAAGGGTTACCAATCGTGTGACAGAATTTCGATGGGAGCCTGGTTCATTAAACCCAATATGAGCAGTTCTTCCAATCCCTAAGAGTTGATAATCTAAGCCCCCTAAGGAGGCAATTTTGTTTTCATACATTTTGCAATAATCTCTTATTTCATCAGGAGTTAAGTTCCCCTTAGGAATATTTATCTGATCTTTAGGAATATCAATATGGTCAAATAAATGGACCCGCATAAAATGATGATAACTTTGTGCTTCTTTGGGAGAAATTGGATAATATTCATCCAGATTAAAAGTGACTACGTTTTTAAAACTTAAATTCTCGTTTTGATGAAGCCAAACCAATTCTTTGTAAACGTCAATGGGTGAAGATCCAGTAGCAAGCCCAAGTACAAACTTTCGATCGACAGTTGTTTTAATAAGATGCGCTATTTCGTTGGCAACCAATTTAGAAGATTCGGTAGCTGAAGAATAGCTTAGATTGTGAATTTTTTCAAAACGGGCTTCTTGAAATTTACCAGGAGATTCATGATTTATCGTGTTTGTTTGTCCCATAAAAATAGCATCAGTCATAAGTAAAAATAACATAAAATAGGCTAAGTAGACCTATCCTACGGTTATTTTAAAACCAAAAAAAAACACTAGACGATTTGGAATAGCCTAGAAGGCTATCCCAAATCCAAAGTTTCCAATGAGTATTCCACTTGTACCAACGCCAGGGATTGTAGGAAATTCTTCTGTTTGGGATCCACTTCCTGTAATGGTTTGTCCGTTTTCGGTATAGCTAAAGGTTCCGGTAACATCAATCGTTTCTGGGATATCACCAATTCCGTAGCCTAATTCTAAGCGGAAGTAAAAACGTCCTCCAGTTTTGATCCCCAATTTAATGTTTGTAGTATTCAAGTTTTGGGAAATGGATGCAGTTCCGTTTCCACTGTTTCCATTGTCGTCTGTGAGTTCAATATCGTTGAAAACCAAATCAGTATCCAAGGAACCGAATCCAATTCCAGCATAGACTCCTTTTCCTTTGTTTCCAAAATAAATATTTGATCCAAATTCAGTATAGGTCAATCCAACTTCAACCTCGTCTGGATTGACATCAAAACTGCTGTAGTCAAAGAAAGGAGCAATGCGGTTACCTAAGAGGGGAGTAACTCCTTCTAAAGAAAGTCCAGCAATGTTTGGTACCCCGAATTTAACACCAATGGCAATGCGATTGATTGAGGGTAATTCCAGTGAATCAAGGGTTTCGACATCTTGTTCTACCTCTTGTGCGAGGACAAACATGGAAGAAATGATAAATATAGTGAACAATATATTTTTCATAGAATTAAATTTTAATGTCAAAATGTGGATATACTTATTCTTTCTTGTCTACAACTATGCGATCTTTTCGGTTGGCCACTTCCCAAGCTGTATAAAAGACTAGGCGGGCACGTTCTTCCAATAAATCAAACTGAATTTTTTCTACAGTATCAGAGGGTTTGTGATAATCGGCATGAGTTCCGTTGAAATAAAAAATAACAGGAATATTATTTTTGGCAAAGTTGTAATGGTCACTTCTAAAGTAAAAACGATTTGGATCGTCTTCTGCATTGAAGGTGTAATCCAATTCAATTTTAGTTGTGGCTTTATTGGCCGCCTCAGAAATTTCGTGCAATTCGGTACTTAAACGGTCACTACCAATGAGATAGATATAATTTCGGTTTTCGCTATCGCGCTTTGGATCGGTACGCCCTACCATGTCAATATTAAAGTTGGCGATAGTGTTGGCAAGTGGATAGAGAGGATTGTCAGTATAGTATTTTGATCCAAGCAGGCCTTTTTCTTCTCCAGATACATGTAGGAAGATTACAGAACGTTGAGGACCTTTGCCCGCTTCAGCTGCTTTTTGAAAGGCTTCAGCAATTTCCAAGAGGGCTACAGAACCAGAACCATCATCGTCTGCACCATTGTATATCTCTCCTTTTTTGATTCCTTCATGGTCTAAGTGAGAAGAAATCACCACATATTCTTCGGGCATAGTACTTCCTTCAATAATAGCGACTACATTTTCAGTCGAAACAGCTTCTCCTTTGATGGTCAATTCCATTTTTTGGAAGTAATCTTCTGTTCCTTTTGCCGCAGCAATTCCACGTGTTTGGTAAAATTCTTTTAAGAAGGTTACTGCTCTCTTTTGTCCTAAGGTTCCTGTTTCTCTTCCTTGGAAAAAGTCAGAGGCATAGACATAAAGCAATTCTTTTAAATCTTGACGATCGATTGATTCGGCGAAAGGTTGGGCTTCCTCATATTGTGCAAAACTTAATGCGGAAGAAAAAATCAGGGCAAATGTAATAAAGTGTTTCATTGTTGAACAATTAAATTAGAACTGTAGACGGGAGTTGAGACAAAATACCATCCCACAATAGGATACGCATCTCTAGGGCTTTTTTAGCAGCTTCAATGGCTTCTTGAATTTTGATTGGGTCTCCCTCACAAAGTTCTTCCATCATTTTTAGCGCCATTGGGCCGTGTTCATCTCCATCTACTTCAATATGTCTGTCAAGATAATAAATTAGATGATGCAAACTGACACCTTCATTGCGAAGATTTTTCACCATCTCAATAAACATGTCGGGAATCAAATCTTCACGTCCAAAAGTAAATACAGCAGCAATTATATGAAGTTTGTTTTCTTTTATTGTTGAAAAAGTAAAGCTCATGAAATCGCTGACATAATCGGGTAAGGATGCAGAAGCAATTAATTCTTCAATAGCTGTACCTTGGTCAAGTTGGGCTATAAAGTCTTTGATTGGTGCAGTGTTGGCACCAACTTCTTCCATGGACTGCAAGTACATTTCAAAATGACTCATGATTTCTCCGTCTTTGTTAAGATCGGTTTCCTCTCCCCACACAATTTCATTGATCAAACGCCCTGCAGTTGGATGTGCAGAGGGGCGCCAAGGGAGTTGTGTACAGGTCAATTCGACTTGCAACTTTTTCACCAACGACATAAAATCCCAAACGGCAAAAACATGTTGCTCCATGAATAGACGAATGTCTTCAACGGCATGTATTCGTTTGTATAATGGGTGGTCAATGAGTATTTTCTTGTAGGGGGCTAATTCTTTTTCAATTCCGTGCATAATCATCTTCATTTTTTTCCACTGCAAATATAGAATGAAAGGGTGGATTTGAAAAAATAATTCCCTTATATTCATCCTAAGATGGAGGTACTTTTTTCTTTTTTAATTGCCAGTGTTCTTTTGACACTATCGCCTGGTCCTGATTTATTGATGGTTATCGGGCAAAGTATTGAAAATGGTTTACGTGCAGCACTTATTTTTATTTTGGGTTTGATGACGGGCCTGTGTGGACATACGCTGTTGTTAGTTGTTGGTTGGGCTCAGTTTGTTGGTGAGCAACCGCAAATCATTTCCATCATGAAGGGCATTGGTTTTGTCTACTTCAGTTTTTTGGGTTGGAAGTCAATTCGTAGGCACTATCGTTATAAATTCAATGAGTCGGAAATTCTTCCTCCTCCAAAAAAACACTATGTTCAAGGTCTTTTAATGAATTTAATCAACCCAAAAGTAAGTTTGTTCTTCTGGTTGTTTTTCCCTGGATTTCTCTTTACCAATGATCAGCCGATAGCCTTTCAGTATGCTGTTTTGGGTGGACTATTTCTGCTACAAGCTTTTTTGGTCTTCTCCGTGGTAGCCTATTTTTCTTCAACTGTTAAGGCATTTTTCAACCGTTATCCAATGGGTTTGATTAATGGAGTATTGTGGATTGGATTGGGTGTATATTTGCTTTTTGGTTAAACAATGTATCTTTGAAAATGGAGTCTCTCGATTTAGTAGAATGTCCTCGTGATGCAATGCAAGGGGTGAAGCAATGGATACCCACTCAGCAAAAGATCGTGTATGCGCAAGCCCTGTTGAAAGTGGGCTTTTCTACCTTGGATATTGGAAGTTTTGTTTCTCCAAAAGCAATTCCCCAGATGCGCGATACCGCAGAAGTATTGAATGCCCTTGATCGTTCTGAGAGTAAAACAGAATTATTGACCATTGTGGCCAATTTGCGCGGAGCAGTTGATGCTTGCGCTCATCCGGAGGTTGATTGGCTAGGCTATCCCTTTTCCATCTCCGAGAATTTTCAAATGCGGAATACACATAAAACCATTGAAGAATCCAAAATTGTTTTGGAGCAAATCATCAATTTGACGAAGGAGAATGACAAGAAGCTAGTGGTCTATCTTTCCATGGGATTTGGGAATCCCTATGGAGATCCTTGGTCTCCTGCCATTGTTGCCCATTGGGTTGACTATTTGTCTCAACTTGGTGTTTCTACCATTTCTTTATCCGATACTGTTGGTTCTGCAAGTTTACCCATTATAGAACAATTGTTTACCACCCTTATTCCAGCATTTCCCAAAGTTGCCCTTGGAGCTCATTTACATACGCGTTTTACAGATGCAATTCCTAAAATTGAGGCAGCTTATTCGTCTGGTTGTCGTCGTTTTGATACTGCCATCAAAGGATACGGTGGTTGTCCAATGGCCAAGGATGAATTGGTTGGAAATTTGCCTACTGAAAAATTATTGTCCTTTTTTAGTACCCATAAAATTGAGCATCCACTCAATCCTCTTCATTTCGAAGCAGCTTATAATCAATGTTTAAAGACTTTTATTTAAATTCAGTCTAAATAATCTTGCGCGGTTTATTTCTAGGTTATATATTTGTCCCATTATTTAAACTAAATCTAAATAAGAATAAGAATGAGGAAATGTTTTGCATTTGTATTGATCAGTACGGGAGTCTTTTTTCTTCAAGCGCAGCAGGGTCAATCATCAAGCAATTCTATTGCGGATTCTTTAGTCAGAGCACAACAAATCAATGGTTATCAGCGAATTTTGAATAACCTTAGTGCAATTCCCCAAGGAGTTACCCTGGGTGGATATGCAGAAGTTTTATATAATCAACCCACAAATTTAAACGGTGAATTGGATGTAGAGCGATTGGTCATGCTTTTCGGTTATAAGTTTGATGATCGTGTTCAATTCGTTACTGAGATTGAATTTGAACATGTTTCTGAAGTATATGTTGAGCAAGCCTTTGTGAACTACTCCTTTATAAATGGGGTTAATATTCGCGCTGGTTTAATGTTGGTTCCCATGGGAATCATTAGCGAGTTTCACGAACCAACAACCTTTAATGGGGTGGAACGCCCAAGCATGGACAGGGTAATTGTTCCCACAACATGGCGAGAAATTGGAATTGGTGTCACAGGTAGATTAGACGGATTAGGTCTTCGCTATCAAGCCTATTTGTTCAATGGATTTTTATCGCATGATGGAGTGGAAGGTCAATTGAGTGGCGCTACTGGACTGAGTGGAGGTAGACAAAAAGGAGCTAAATCGGTGGTGGATCAATTCAATCTATCGGCAAAATTGGATTACTATGGCATTCCCAATCTCCGTCTAGGTTTGTCGGCCTATGCGGGTAGAACGCAAGCGGTAGATGGACAGAATGCTATTCCAGGGAGTGATATTGGTTTGGCCATGCTAGGGCTTGATGCGCGTTTTAAGCGGAAAAAAATTTCTGCTCGCGCACAGTTTGTCCAGGCAAACCTCAGTGATACGGATGCTTACAATAGGCTTACGGGCAGTGATCTAGGAAGTGCGCTTGGCGGCTATTACATTGAAACCGCCTATAATTTTCTTCCTCTAATAAACCGTCAGCGTTTGGATGCTTTTGTACGCTATGAATCCTATGATACCCACAAGAAAGTTGGAGCCTCAATCGCTAGAAACCCTGCTTTTGAGCGAGAAGAATGGACACTTGGATTGAGTTATCATATGTCTATTGGAACGATCTTTAAGATTGATTATCAGTCTAAAAGGACTGGTATAACAGACTCACAATTTGGACAATTTAATGTTGGTGTGGGGGTTTGGTTTTAATTTATTTAAAATTAATCTAAATAAAATTTGGAACATAACAACAGGTAAAATATATTTGTAAAGAATTTAATTAAATGCGAAAAGTAACCTCCATAGCACTCTTTTTTTTAGGATTTTTCTTCCTTTCTTTTGGCTTGCCTTTGCATGAAAATTCTTTTTCAAAACGCATAGAAAAAAAGATCAATAAGGAGATCATGTCTGTCTTTTCTCTTACAGACTTTACCCTAGAACAATCTTCAATTCAGATAGAAAACAATCCTTTTTTGTTGTCGCACTCCATCAGCGAAATATATGTAAAAGAGCAGCTCGTTGGCTATTCTTTCATGGGAACTGCACCAAGTAAAACCGATTCGTTTGACTATTTAATTTTATTTGATCCCTCTTTCACCATAAAGAAGGCAACAGTTTTGGTCTACCGTGAAGATCATGGCGGCGAAATTGCCAGTAAGCGTTGGTTGTCTCAGTTTGTTGAAAAACAAGCCTCTTCCCGTTTTACCTATGGGGATAGTATTAGCGCAATTTCGGGTGCGACCATTTCAGTTCAGTCCATGACAGCATCGGTCAATCATGTGTTTTCTTCTTTAAAATATGTTCAATCAAGCGTTGGTCAGTAATGAAACCTTATTTCATACTGCGCAACTTTTCAAAACCTTTTAAAGCTTTCCTGTTCGCTTTCCTTTTCGTCCTGTCTGTTGGGTATTTTACTGGGTTATTTTTTGTAGCGCAAACGGACAGCAACAAGCCTGCTGGAATAGTTGAAAATTATAACGGGAATGAGAATAGTGAAGAGATTTCAGTGATGAAATTTAAAAAAGGAGAGCGAGAAATGCTCACCATCATTCACACACACGTACTTTCTATTGGATTTATTTTTGCACTCTTAGGTATACTCGTTTGGGGTACACAAATTCCGACCAAATGGAAAACCTTTTTAACCATAGAACCTTTTTTCTCAGTCATTGTTACCTTTGGAGGAATTTATTTGATATGGCTAGAATATACCCTAATGGCCTATTTTGTAATGTTTTCAGGGATATTAATGACGCTTAGTTTTGTTGCTGGGGTTGTGGTGGTTTGTGTCGATCTAATTAAATCGCCAATTGAGACCCTTTAATGGTTGAAATGTTGTAAATTTGCTCGCAACTAATTCTTAAGTAGTTGCCATGAAGAATCATAATAAATTTCTAGAACAAGGATTAACGTACGATGATGTATTACTAGTCCCGGCCTATTCCGAAATATTGCCGAGAGATGTAAAACTCACTACTAAATTCACCCGTAATATAAATTTAAATATCCCCATCATTTCTGCCGCGATGGACACTGTTACCGAAAGTCAAATGGCCATTGCCATGGCAAGAGAGGGTGGAATAGGTGTTTTACACAAGAATATGACGATTGCGGAACAGGCAGATAAGGTGCGCATTGTTAAGCGAGCAGAATCTGGAATGATCCTCGACCCAGTGACCTTGACCAAAGCAGCTTCTGTGGGAGATGCCAAAGACTATATGTCGCGTTACAAGATTGGTGGAATACCTATCGTCGATAAAGAAGGAAAATTAGAAGGGATAGTTACCAATCGTGATTTGCGTTTTGAAAAATATTTACAGCGCCCTATAACAGAAGTAATGACAACGGATAATTTAATAACCGTTACCCAAGGAACCTCTCTTGCTGAAGCTGAAGATATATTACAAAACCATAAAATTGAAAAATTACCAGTGGTCGATGATCAATATATTTTGGTAGGATTAATCACCTTTAGAGATATCACCAACCATACCGACAAACCCATTGCAAACAAAGATTCCTATGGACGGCTAAGGGTTGCAGCAGCTGTTGGTGTTACGGGAGACGTGGTCGATCGTACACGGGCACTCGTAGAAGTTGGCGTTGATGCCATTGTTATTGATACTGCACATGGGCATACAAAAGGAGTGGTTGCTGTTCTCAAAGAAGTAAAAAAGAACTTTCCAACCCTTGATGTGGTTGTGGGGAATATTGCCACAGCCGCAGCAGCTAAATATTTAGTTGAAAATGGAGCAGATGCTGTTAAGGTTGGAATTGGCCCTGGTTCCATCTGTACAACCCGTATCATTGCCGGAGTAGGCTATCCACAGTTATCGGCAGTGCTTGCCGTTGCTGATGCCATAAAAGGAAGTGGTGTGCCGGTAATTGCCGATGGAGGAATCCGTTATACTGGAGATATACCAAAAGCAATTGCTGCTGGTGCAGACAGTGTCATGCTAGGTTCACTTCTTGCTGGAACAAAAGAATCGCCAGGAGAAACAATTATTTACGAAGGAAGAAAGTTTAAGTCCTATCGTGGTATGGGCTCTGTTGAAGCCATGAAGAAAGGAAGTAAAGACCGCTATTTTCAAGATGTTGAAGACGACATTAAAAAACTTGTTCCCGAAGGAATTGTTGGGCGAGTTCCTTACAAAGGTGATTTATATGAAAGCATTCATCAGTTTATTGGTGGGCTTAGAGCTGGAATGGGCTATTGTGGAACTTCCTCTATTGATGAATTAAAAGAAAACGCACAATTTGTTCAAATTACTGCCGCTGGTATGCGTGAAAGTCATCCACATAACATACAAATCACTAAGGAAGCACCGAATTATAGTCGTTAAGAAAGAGATTTAACGGGCGACGAATTTGAATATCTTTATTTGCACTTGCGTCTCTATGCGGACAATATACATTGTTTTTAAATCAAGACTCAGGCTGCGCTGAAAATCGAACAAATTAACTTGATTAAATGAAGCAACTTCATTGCCAATAATGCTATAAATTTTAACATTGCCAATACCTGTCAAACCTTTAATGCTAAAGACACCATTTTTGTAGATTATATTGACAATTGTCGCATTTTCAATGCTAGTATTTATTGGTTTTAGAGGGGAGGGAAAACTTCTTCCAAACAGGGGGTTTGAAATAATAAGAAAGGAAAGCGAGAAAAAGAGAAACAAGCCTTTTTTCATACTCAAATATATGATGACAATTTAATCTTTTAATTGTTAATAAAAAAATATTTATTAACAATTAAATATATGATTAACAACAACTTACATTTTTTATTAATAATCAATGTCATTATTTTGTTGATAAGACACAATAATTTTACTTTTTTTCGTTCAAAAGTAACAATACTAATCATCATCTTTACAGTAAAGCTTTGGATTAAATGAGGTTTCAAATTATTTTGGGTTTAGTTATTTTGTGCTTGACCAGCTGTGATCAATTGACAAATGTTGAGCAAGATGCTGTCGTAGCCCGTGTTGGAACTCAGTATCTCTATTTGTCGGATATTGTAGAGCAACTTCCTCCAAATATATCTAAAGATGACAGCATTTTATTGTCCCAAAATGCAATCAACATCTGGGCAAAAAAGCAATTACTTTATGATCAGGCCGTATTTAATTTGGATCAATCTTCACAGACAGCACTAAACGCATTGGTGGAGGATTATCGTCTCGATTTATGGGGAAGGACTTATAAAGAATCTTTGGTCAAGTCTTTAATTGATACCATTGTTGACACTTTATTGGTTCAGGCATATTACAAAAAGAATCAATCGAATTTCTCCCTAACAGAAAATGTCTTGCAAGCACGTGTAATAGGTCTATCAAAATCAGCATTAAATTTAACAGATGTCAAATTTCGCTTCCAGCGAAATCAAGAAGAAGATAAGCGTTACCTAGACTCCTTGCGTATTCAGTTCACTTCCTATCAAAACAAAGACTCAATTTGGTATACAAAACGATCTTTTCAAGAACAGTTCCCCTCAATCCCAGTGTTGGATTTTGATAATTATTTAAAAAAATCACAATTTTTCTTCATTGAAGATTCATTCGAAGTATATTTGCTTTGGGTATCGGATTATCGATTACGGAACGAATATGCTCCTTTTCAACTGGTAGAAAATACCATTCGAAAAATCGTTTTCAACCAATCCAAATTAGAATTTATTAAACAATTTGATCAAGAAATTTTACAAGATGCAATACAAGCCAACAAGTTTGAAATATATCCTTAGTTTATGTTTATTCTGTACAAACTTAGTTGTTGTCGCCCAAGGACCAAAGGCTGACAGTCAGGGACGCATCAAATTAGATGGAGTCGTAGCTGTGGTTGGTGATTATGTTATTTTAGATTCCGATATTGACAAAACTTTAACGGATATGGAATCGCAGGGAATCTCAACCAAAGGTGTTACCCGATGCGAATTAATAGGTAAATTGATGGAAGACAAACTGTATGCACATCATGCCATACAAGATAGTCTCGAAGTTTCTGATGCTGAAGTTTATTCTTATGTCGACCAGAGTATTGAATATTTCACCCAGCAGTTGGGAAGTTTAGAAAAGGTTTTGGAGTTCTATAACAAGACCGATGAACTTTCTTTTCGTGATGAACTTTTTGAAATCAATAAGGTCCAAAAATTATCGCAATTGATGCAGGCCGATATCATTGAAAAAATTGAGATTACACCAGAAGAAGTACGTGAATTCTTTGAATCCATTCCTAAAGATGATTTGCCCGTTTTTGGGACTGAGTTAGAAATTGCACAAATTGTCATCGAGCCTGCGGTGAAAGAGGATGAAAGAAAGCGAATTATCGCTCAATTGAATGGTTTTAAAAATGATGTTGAAGAGAAAGGCTTGAGTTTTGCATCCAAAGCAATCTTGTATTCGCAAGATCCAGGATCACGTTCCAGTGGTGGGAAGTATACCTTGCATAGAAAGCGCCCTAGAATGGCAAAAGAATTCAGGAATACGGCCTTTAGTCTTGAGGAGGGAGAGGTTTCTGCTCCATTTAAAACTGAATTTGGTTGGCATATTTTAACTGTTGATAAAATAAGAGGACAAGAAATTGACATTCGTCATATCTTATTGATGCCAGAAGTGGATAACGAAACCTTGACCAAAAGCAAAGCCATACTGGATTCTATCCGTGTACGTATTTTGGACGAAGAAATCAGCTTTGAAGATGCAGCCTATAATTTCTCCTATGAGAACGAAACTAGAAATAATGGTGGTAAAATAATCAATCCAGTAACGGGTGACACCCGTTTTGAATTGACGAAAATGGATCCTGAATTATACAACCAGGTTAAGAACCTCGAGACGGGCGAAATTACACTGCCTTTATTAGAACAAGATAGAGGAGGAGCAAAGAAATATAAGATTCTTAAAGTGGTAAATCGCTATGAAGAGCATCAAGCAGACTATTCACAAGACTACACTAAGATTAAGGATTTAGCCCTGCGCGATAAACAAGTGAGAACGGTAAAAAAGTGGATAAGAGAAAAGATTGAAGATACATTTGTTAGTGTGAATAAATCCTTTCGCGATTGTGAATTTTCCAACAATTGGACCAAAGAATAGCGGTATTTCTACTTGAAATATTTTAGCGGAACCCAAAGCATTCCGAAACATTCTCCACCATTTTTATGAATATTTTTATGGTGCATCTTGTGTGCACGCCGCAAACCTTTGGCATATTTACTTGTAGAATTTCGAAATATTTTAAAGCGCTGGTGAATAAAAATATCGTGCACGAAAAAATAGGTCATCCCATAGGTAAAAATGCCTGCAGCCATTGGAAAGCCAGCCCAAAAACCAAATTCCCCCCACAAGATCATTAGTGCTATGCTTACAGCTGCATAAAAGATGAAAAATAAGTCATTGCGCTCGAACCATGAATCATGGTCTTTTTTGTGATGGTCTTTGTGCCAAGACCACAAAAATCCATGCATGATGTATTTGTGCGAAAACCAAGCCATGAATTCCATGAATATAAAGGTGGCAAGATAAATGGAGACCCAATAGAAAACGTCCATGATAAATTATAAAAGGTTAAATCGGTAGTTCACATAGGAACGTGCTAATACTCCCATTTTTTCATAATTGGGAACCCTAATACGTGCAGATGTGATGTCAATTGAGGGAGTTTTTTTAAGTTTATTCAATAGTCTTGAATAATATTTATAAGCTGTATACACGCCAAAGCGAGCAGAATTCGGAAGCTGAAAAATGCCTTCTAAGCCTTTTTCGAAGTCCCCTTCTATTTCAAGGATGATAGCTATTTTGTTTTCTTCTGAAAACTCTTTGAGGTTAATGTTTGGAAAATAAGAACGGTTCAAACCTTCGAAATCATCCTTTAGATCACGTAAAAAATTGACTTTCTGAAAAGCAGAACCCAAGGCCATAGCCGAGCTTTTCAAGTGGAGATATGCCGAATTATCACCGTTGACAAATATTTTTAAACACATCAGACCAACCACATCTGCAGAGCCGTAAATATAAGCCTTATAGTCCTCGTCAGTCAAATAGGTTTTTTTGGATAAATCCCAACGCATGCTTCGCATAAAGGCATCGACCAATGTACGGTCAATTGCGTATTTATGAAAACTGTGTTGAAAGGCGTTTAAAATAGGGTTTAAACTAATTTTGTTTTCAATGGCCAGATTTAAATCTTCTTCAAATCGATTGAATAACTCTTCTTTGGGATAGTCGTGAAAGCTATCCACAATTTCATCGGCAAAACGAACAAAACCATAAATGTTGTAGATGTCACTTCTTATGGATTTATCGAGCATTTTGGTGGCTAACGAAAAGGAAGTACTGTAAGATTCTGTTACTCCTTTACTACATTGAAATGACACTTCATCAAACAACTTTTTCATAACTAATATATAACATAGTCACTAGTCTAAAGTTCTTATTTAACTAGTGGTAAATATTAGGTAAATATAGGAAAAGTTATACAAAGACACTTAGATTTAGTTGTTCTTCAACAAAGTCTTCGATCTTGTCGTATACATTAATCCCTGATGCGACCACTGTTTTGTCAATATGTTGAACTTGCGGTCCAAAAATAGACAATTGATTCTCCGTATTTTCAATGAGTTCCTTGTTGAAATGAGCAAGATAATCATCGATTTCTTCCTTATTGGGTTCAACGGTTACATAGGTTACAAAGTGCAAGGAAGGACTGTAACTAAGTAATGTTTTAAGACTTACAGTTGGAATAGATTGTCCCAAGAAGATGGTTTTAAAGCCATTATTTAACACAAAATAATTGAGAAAGAGAATACTCAATTCGTGAATCTCGTTTTCAGGTAAATACAAAACAAAAGTCGATGCATTTATTTGGGGTGTAGAATCCCGTTGCATAAGTTCTGTCTGTATATGAATTTTTTGTTTAATTAGGTTGGTGATAAAGTGCTCGTGAGAGGGAGAGATTGCTCCTGTTTGCCACAAAATACCTAAGCCACTCATTAGGGGTACAAAAATATTGAGGTAAATAAAGCTAAAATCGTTTTTATTCATCAACTCATCATAGGTTGCATCGAACATGGTAATGTCAAAGTTCACCATAGACAATTTAAACGCGTTGATGGAGACTTGCTCAGAACTCGATTTCAAGGCAATTTCTCGCACGAGAAAAGGAATTTCTTTTTCGGGTAAATTTGCAATCTTGGATATCTTTATTCCATGATTGTACAGCAGTGTAATGTTTAGTAATTTCCGCAGACTATCGAGGGAGTACCTGCGAATGTTGGTGTCTGTTCTTTCAGGCTGTAAGAGGTTGTATCTCTTTTCCCAAATGCGAATAGTATGCGCTTTAATTCCTGAAATATTTTCAAGATTTTTGATGCTAAAGCTATTCTTTATCCTTTTCATATGTCTACTTTTATTTAAGAAAGCTTAAACAAAAGTACAAAAAAAAATCGAATGTAAGAGTGCGCACGAGAAGACTCGAACTTCCACGGGATTTAACTCCCACTAGGCCCTCAACCTAGCGCGTCTACCAATTCCGCCACGTGCGCCTAAAGGCAGTAGTGACTTGGCTGGGGCTCGAACCCAGGACCCTCTCCTTAAAAGGGAGATGCTCTACCAACTGAGCTACCAAGTCATAAAAAAGTGACTTGGCTGGGGCTCGAACCCAGGACCCTCTCCTTAAAAGGGAGATGCTCTACCAACTGAGCTACCAAGTCATTACTTTTTGAGGGTGCAAATATACGTGCAAAAATCAATAATTCATCATCTTATTGTCTAAATTTGTTGGCATACATAAAACTTTTAATTGTGCATTCAATTTTTCTTTTGGGCTATATGGGCAGTGGAAAGTCCACCCTTGGAAGGAGGCTTTCTAAGCAGCTTAATCTCCCTTTTTTCGACCTAGATAAATTTATTGAGGAAGAAGAAAACACAAGTATTGCAAAGCTATTTTCAACCAAGGGAGAAATCTATTTCAGACAAATTGAACGCGATATTTTACATCGGTTTATTGCTAGAGATAAAGCTGTAATTGTTGCTCTTGGTGGAGGCACACCCTGCTATTTTGACAATATGGAAAAGCTACTCTCATCAGAACATAAAACCCTTTACATAAAGGCGAGTATTCCAACACTATCTTCCCGATTGATGCTTGAAAAAGAAACCCGTCCCATGATTAGCCATTTGACAACAAAAGATCAATTAAATGAATTTATTGGGAAACATTTGTTTGAACGCGCTCCCTTCTACCAGCAATCACAATCAATTGTTAGTGTAGACGGAAAGTCGATTGAAGAAATTGTGAACGAAATGACGGATCTACTAGCTTAAATAAACCCCTATTTCTCCGCTAAAGTGCACTTCTATGTGTTCATTCAACGAGGTGGAAAGTGAAAGGCCTTTAAAGTCGGCCTTAATGGGGTATTTTTTATGGTTTCGATTGACCAAAACAGCTGTGTTGAGTTGTGCTAATGGAACATCCAAAAGGTACTTAACAGCATACATCAAAGTACTTCCCGTATTTAAAACATCATCAACAACAACAACCGACTGCTTACTTAGTTTACTCAAATCATGTGATGATTGAACCTTAGCTAGTGGATTTTTTTTATCCACCTTTAGTTGTACAAGATGAACTGTCAAGTTAGATATTTGCTCTAGACAGGTTTTTATCTTCTTGGCATATACAACACCATTGTTTGCAATGCCCGCAAGATAAATGGTATCACGATCCAAGTTGTGCTCATAGATTTGATAAGCAATACGCAAGGTGCAATTTTCAATTTTGGCAGCATCAAAAATTAATCCGGTTATTTTTGGCATGATGATGGATATAATTAAAACAAAGGTAGAAAGATTTGTTTTTACTTTACTTAATTTATTAATTTACTTCATAAACCCCTTAGCTATGAAAAAGAACTTCTTAACCGTCTTATTCTTCTTTAGTTCACTGACAGTTTTCGGACAAGAAAAAAATCTAACCTCAACTCAATTGGCTGTTTCTGGTTATGATTTGGTGAGTTATTTTAACAACGATTCACCTCAAAAAGGAAATAAAGAACATGCAGTTGTTTACGATTCTGGCACTTATTATTTTTCCACTGAAGAAAATAAAAGTATGTTTAAAAGTGCACCAGAAAAATATTTACCCCAATATGGCGGATGGTGTGCCTATGCCATGGCTCGAAGTAAAAATGTAGAAATCAACCCTGAGGCCTATCTTGTTGATGAAGGAAAACTATATCTCTTTTATAAAACGAGATGGAACAACACTCAGCTAAAGTGGCTAAATAATCCTACTGAACTAAAACAAAAAGCCGATGCAAA
>CAJQKN010000064.1 GCA_905478905.1 uncultured Flavobacteriaceae bacterium
GTTCCCCCTTTTTTCATTTCCAAAATCGTGCTTTTTTAAGTAAATTAGCTTCTAAAAAGAATTGAACCATGGACAAGACAGTACAACTTACATACAACGACAAAACCTATGAATTTCCCCTTGTTAAAGGAACGGAAAATGAATTAGGAATAGATATAAAATCGTTGCGTGCGCAAACAGGCTTAGTTACCTTGGATCCAGGGTTCAAAAATTCAGGTTCTTGTCAGAGTGAAATCACCTTTTTGAATGGTGAAAAAGGAGAGCTTAAATACCGCGGATATTCTATCGACGACCTCGCAGATGGTGCCAGTTTTCTTGAAGTTGCCTTCTTGCTTATTTTTGGAAAACTTCCCACAAAAGAACAACTCGAAAAATTCCAAACGGATATTCGAAAAGAATCATTGGTAGACGAGGATTTAAAAGCTATTTTAAAGAGTTTTCCACGTAAAGCTCACCCAATGGGTGCATTGGCATCATTGACCTCTGCTTTAACGGCATTTAATCCAAGTTCTGTCGATGTGGAATCTGATGAAGACATGTACAATGCGATTGTTACCATAATGGCTAAGTTTCCTGTTTTATGCGCCTGGACGCACAGAAAGGTTAAGGGATTGCCTTTAAATTACAGTAGTAATGAGTTGAGCTACGAAGACAATATCGCACAAATGATGTTTCGTATGCCAAATGAGACATATATGCCAAGTAGGACAGTTAATAGTGCATTGAATAAACTACTTATTCTTCATGCGGACCACGAGCAAAATTGTTCTACATCAACAGTGCGTATAGTAGGATCTTCACATGCAGGCTTGTTTGCCTCTATTTCTGCGGGGATTTCTGCTCTTTGGGGCCCATTGCATGGAGGAGCAAACCAGGCCGTAATTGAAATGTTGGAAGCCATCAAAGCCGATGGGGGAGATACCAAAAAATACATGGCCAAAGCCAAAGATAAAAGTGATCCTTTCCGCCTGATGGGTTTTGGACATCGCGTTTACAAAAATTTTGATCCAAGAGCCCGTATAATCAAAGTTGCAGCAGATGAAGTATTGAATGAATTGGGAATAGAAGATCCAATTCTTGATATCGCAAAAGGATTGGAGCAAGAAGCACTGAACGATCCCTATTTTGTAGACCGCAAGTTATATCCTAATGTTGATTTCTATTCAGGGATAATTTACAGAGCAATGGGCATTTCAACCGAAATGTTTACTGTAATGTTTGCTCTAGGCCGCTTGCCCGGTTGGATAGCCCAATGGCGTGAAATGCGAAAGAACAACGAGCCAATTGGGCGTCCAAGACAAATTTACACAGGAGAAGTTAATTTAGCTTTTGTGCCTCTAGAAAAGCGCTAGGAAGCTTTTGTTAGATTTCGTACCATACCTCTAAAAATAAAATAGTGGAAGGGAACCAGACTATACCAATACAATCTTCCCCAAAGTCCTCTTGGACGAAAAGTTGCCGTTTGGTAGATGGTTGTTCCAACAATCTTAAATTCTAGCCAAGCCTCTCCCGGCAGTTTCATTTCAGCAAAAAGGAGCAGTCTTTTTTCTTTTTTATCTGCCAGAAGTACACGCCAAAAATCCAAGGAATCCCCCGTATATATTTTGTCGGGATGTGTACGCCCTCTTCTCAGTCCTACACCCCCAGAAAGTTTATCCAAATAGCCACGTAATTTCCAAAGAAAGTTAGCGTAATACCATCCTTGGTTCCCTCCAATTTTCCACAAGGCTTTAAAGGTTTGTTCAGGATCTATATTTTCGCGCTTCTGAGCGTCTTTTAGAATCCCAAATTTGGGAACTTGGATAAAGTCCTTAAGGTCTTTGTTGAGTCGCCCACTAATCATACTGTCTTTCCAACTACTAACCACCGAGTTTTGTTCGATTCGTTTAAAAGCCATTTGGATGGCTTCATCATAGCTGTAGGGCTTTATAGAAAGCAAATCTTGTAAACGCTGATCTGCGGCAACGACTTCCATTTTCATGCTATCAACCAAGCTAACGGCAAGTGTATAGGTTGTAGAGGTAACAAAGTTTAACCAATAGGAGGATAGACGTGGTGTCATAATGGGGACAATAACGATCCAATTTCTGAAACCTCTATTTTTAGCATACCGATGGAGCATTTCTTTGTAGGTCAAAACACTAGATCCACCAATGTCGTAACTCTCATTCAGGCATTTAGGATGTAATAAAACTCCGATTAAATATTCCATTACATTACGAATGGCAATGGGTTGCGATTTAGTTTTTACCCATTTAGGGGTAATCATGAAGGGAAGTTTTTCACATAAATCCCGAATGATTTCAAAAGAAGCACTTCCCGAACCCACAATAATCCCTGCACGTAAAACGGTTGTGGGTATACTGGATTTTTTCAAAATATCTTCTACGTTTTTCCTAGAGGATAGGTGCTTTGAAAGGGCTTTATCATTTACAATACCGCTTAAATAAATGATTTGTTTGGCCTTTGTTTTTTCGAGCATGCGGCAAAAGTTATGCGCACAATCTGCTTCCATGGTTAAAAAATCACCATTGTCAGAAGACATTGAATGAATCAAATAATAGGCCACATCAATGTCTATCGGGAGAGAGTTGTTTTTCTCGGGGGATAAAAAATCAAGTGTAAGAATGGTAACTTTTTCTGCCAAAGTAGGGGTAATGGACAGCCGTTTTGGATCACGCACGGCACAATATACATCATGTCCTTTTGCAAGCAGTTGCGGGAGTAAACGCATCCCAATATATCCATTAGCCCCGGTTAGTAGTATTTTCATCGCATCATTGTTTATATTTCATCAACAGAGGGAGGGGCGTTTTTTGTTTTTTGCTCATTGAGTTTTTTAAAAAAGGAATGAATGTTTTTGGTGTTAGCCAAGACCTTAATGCTGTACTGGTCTTTGTAGATGGAATATTCTTGAGCCTTACCTTTGTAAAGCTTCAATTTATAATATGGGATAATAAGGCCGTAGGTTTCTAATAAGCTCCTAAAATGAATGATAATGCCTTTTGGACGTAATTCAATATTACATTGATTAATGTTTTGATCCAAAACCAATAGGTTGTGAATATCAATAGAAGTTTGGGTAATCATTAATTTTCCAGAGCCAATACCTCCCATTGACCATCGCTCTCTTAAAGTAAATGGTTTTCCAATAAGATCATCAATTGTGCTTTTAATCTTAGGTTCATTATAGGAAATATTGACCAACATTTTTTATTTTAAAGATAATGCATCTTCTCCAACAAGGCATATTTTGCTCATTATAATTATCTTTGGCGAAATTCGTCTATGAAAGCACTTTCCGATCAATTATCACCAGCTTTAACTTCCTTTTTAGCTGCTTCTTACACAATCGATATAACCGAATTTGAATTCCAACAAACTCGGAAAGAATTTGAGGGAGATATTACCTTGGTTGTTTTTTCCTTATTGCGGTATATTAAGGCTAATCCAGTTGTACTAGGCAATGAGATAGGGGCATATTTGGTGAGTGAATTTACTTGGGTTAACGACTTTAACGTGGTCAAAGGCTTTTTAAATTTATCGATCGCCGATGATTTTTATGTTGCGCAATTACATCAAATTGCAGCTATTCCCAATTTTGGACATTTAGCAATCAATCCAGAAAAAGGGGTTGCTTTGGTAGAATATTCTTCTCCCAATACAAATAAACCTCTTCATTTGGGACATATTCGGAATAATCTATTGGGTTATTCGGTGGCTAAGATCATTGAAGCCAGTGGTAAAAAAGTCGTCAAGACACAAATCATCAATGATCGTGGAATCCATATATGTAAGTCCATGGTCGCTTGGCAAAAGTTTGGCAAAGGAACGACTCCCGCGTCTGAGGGTATCAAAGGAGATAAATTTGTAGGGAACTATTATGTTCGTTTTGATCAAGAATATAAAAAGGAAATACATGCCCTAATGACAAACGGAAGTAGCGAGGACGAGGCAAAGGCCAATGCCCCTCTTTTTCAAGAGGCACAGGCCATGTTACGCGATTGGGAGGCTGGAGAGCCAGCCGTAGTTGACTTGTGGAAAACCATGAATGCATGGGTCTACAAAGGCTTTGAAGTTACCTATACCAATCTTGGGGTTACATTTGACTCTTTGTATTATGAAAGCGAAACCTATCTTTTGGGAAAAGCGCTTATAGAAGAAGGTATTCAGAAGAATATATTTTTCAAAAAAGAAGACGGTTCGGTTTGGATAGATTTAACCGAAGACGGTTTGGATGAAAAACTTTTATTGCGTTCCGACGGAACAGCTGTTTATATGACACAAGACCTAGGAACAGCCTTACAACGTTTCCGCGATAATCCAAGCATGCAAGGAATGGTTTATACCGTAGGAAATGAACAAGACTATCATTTTAAGGTTTTGTTCTTAATTTTGCAAAAATTAGGATATTCTTGGGCAGATGCTTTACATCATTTGAGTTATGGGATGGTAGATTTGCCTCAAGGGAAAATGAAAAGCCGTGAGGGCACGGTAGTAGATGCCGATGACCTGATGGTAGAAATGAGTAAAACGGCTGCTTCAATTGCCAAGGATCTCGGAAAATTAGAAGGCATGTCGGAAGAAGACAAGGCCAGCTTGTATCACACCATTGGTTTGGGAGCATTGAAATATTTTATCTTAAAAGTGGATCCCAAAAAGAGAATCTTATTTGATCCTGAAAGTTCTGTAGATTTTGCTGGAAATACTGGGCCTTTTATCCAGTATACCTATGCACGAATTCAGTCAATTCTTCGGAAAGCAGACGCAATCGACTCGACCTCAATCGCTTTGACAAGTATTGAAGAGAAAGAAAAAGAAATCATAAAGTATTTGATGGAGTATCCCAATGTAATCCAACAAGCAGCTGCTCAGTACAGCCCAGCTTTGATTGCCAATTACAGTTATGATTTAGTGAAATTGTTTAACTCCTTTTATCAAAACATCAGTATTTTAGGAGAGGAAGATCAGCTGCGAAAAAACTTTAGAGTATTGTTGTCGCAGCAAGTCTCCAAAGTGCTTAAGCAAAGTACAGGTTTGCTTGGTATAGACGTTCCCGAGCGGATGTAAGGCACAAAAAAAAACCGCTCTGAGAGCGGTTTAATTTCTTTTTCACAAGCAATTTTTAATTCACTTGTAGGATTTTTATTTAGACGATACAGCTAAGTTGTATACCACTAGTCCAAATCCAATTTTGTTGATGGCATCACCAATGTTATAAATAACATCTAATTGTAATGGAATACCGAAGATTACACCTTCGCCTCCGTACCATCCAGCAGTACCCGCCATATATCCAATTGGATAGATAGCCCAACCGATCACGACAAACTTAACAAGTGTGTTGTGAGCAGCTTCTACAGCACCTCCTGAAGCAACTGCTAATTTCTTAGCCTCTCCTGCTGCGATATCATAAACGATAGCGAAGTAAGCAAGACCTGAAATTAGACCCCAGATAGCAGGTTGTGCTCCTGAAGTGTAAACAGCTTCTCCTAAATAACCAGTAACCAACATGATAACTGAAAGGCCAATCATTCGCCACATCAATTTTCTTGTTGCACCGGCAGCTCTAAGAATTAAATAAAATTCAACACACATTAATGGTACTGTCAAAATCCAGTCCACATAGCGGAAGAATGTTGGTGAAGTTGCATTTGTTGCCCAGTAGTCACGCATGTACCAATAGTGTACAGCAGCGATGAACGTAATCAAACCTGAGATCAAGATTGATGTTCTCCACTTGTTGTCAAATGAACTCAATGAAAGGAAGAAAAACGCTGATGCTGCCATCATTGCCATACAACCTACGAAGAAGGTAAACCCTACATAATCGTCTGCAGCCATAGCTGGAACTGAAGACAATAAACTTAAAAATTTTTCCATAATAGAATTAATTATTTGTTTTTGTTTAGGTAAATTTAAAAAAAATTAAACTTACTCACTATATATATGTGTAAAATTTTGAATCTTAAACTAAAAATATCTTGATTAGCACTGCTAAAAAATATCAATATCACATTTACGCCACAATAGTGTTTATCGTTTCCTCAAGTTCGTTGAACTCCTTTATTCAAGCTATAATCGCAGGTTTTATGATTTTTAGTATTGGTTTAATTCACGGGGCAAATGATCTTAAATTGATCCAGAAAAAAACACAAAAAAAATCACAAAAAATCTTCCTTCAAACACTTTTATTATACATTTTTGTGGTTTTAGCAGGTGTTTTCCTCTTTTATTTCCTCCCCAGTTTTGGTTTATTTTTCTTTGTTGCCTTTAGCGCCTTCCACTTTGGAGAGCAACATTTGGAAAGCAAAGTAGAACTTGATAGGTCTCCAGCCTTTAAATGGATACTATACATAAGTTATGGCTGCGCCTTATTTGGTTTACTCTTTACCTTACAATGGGAAACGGTACACGCTGTGATTGGACAAATATCTGGGCAATATATTTCAAAGCAAACCACAGAACTATTGTTTTTTGCTGGGTTTATTGTGTTTCTTCTTTTTGGTTTAATTTCACCAGCCCTACGCAAATTATTGTTGTTTGAAACATTGATTCTCTTTTTGTTGGGCCTACTTTTTGTTCGTACCACATTGATTTTCGGGTTTGGGTTTTATTTTGTTGTTTGGCACAGTATCCCCTCTGTCAAAGATCAATTGAACTTCCTTTACCCTTCAGATACTCAAGCTGCGTTGAAATATTTAAAGTCATCTTTACCCTATTGGGGTATGTCCATTCTTGGACTTGTTGGGGTCTATTTCTTGTTTGATATTCAATCTGCTGCCTTCTTGCCATTGTTTTTTTCTTTCTTGGCTGCAATTACATTTCCCCATACGGTAGTAATGGGATGGTTGAAGTTAAGTGAACAAAAAACCAATGGGCAGACGGAACAACACTAGAAATTCTCACAAAATAAAGTACCTTTGTTTATTCAATAAAGCGATATGTTTGATAGTTTAAGTTCCAAATTAGATAAGGCCTTTCAAGTCCTCAAAGGACATGGGAAGATTACCGAAATTAACGTAGCAGAAACCCTTAAAGAAGTGCGTCGTGCATTATTGGATGCTGACGTTAACTTTAAAATCGCCAAAGATTTCACCACAAGGGTGAAAGAAAAAGCCCTAGGACAAAATGTACTGACCAACCTTAACCCAAGTCAATTGATGGTTAAAATCGTCAAAGACGAATTGACTGAGTTGATGGGTGCAGAAGCTGTTGGTTTAAATTTATCGTCCAAACCTACCATTATATTAATGTCTGGTTTGCAAGGATCTGGGAAAACAACCTTGACGGGTAAATTGGCACTTTATTTAAAAAGTAAAAAGGGAAAAACGCCTTTGTTGGTGGCCTGTGATGTCTATCGTCCTGCCGCAATTGATCAATTGGGGATTGTTGCCGAGCAAGTAGGCGTACCTATTTATGAAGACAGAGAGGAAAAAAATCCAGTAAAAATTGCTTTGGCTGGTATTGCTGCAGCAAAAGCGCAAAACTGTGATACCGTTATTGTGGATACGGCCGGACGCTTAGCCGTCGATGAAGTTCTCATGAAAGAGATTTCTGAAATCCACAAAGCCATTACTCCTAGCGAAACACTTTTTGTGGTAGATGCCATGACTGGTCAAGATGCTGTCAATACGGCAAAGACCTTTCACGATGTACTAAACTTTGATGGTGTTGTACTAACTAAACTCGACGGAGATACCCGTGGGGGAGCTGCTTTATCGATCAAGACAGTGGTCAATAAGCCAATAAAATTTATTGGTACGGGAGAAAAAATGGAAGCTCTTGATGTTTTCTATCCTGAACGAATGGCCGACCGAATTTTAGGAATGGGAGATGTAGTTTCCTTGGTTGAACGTGCTCAGCAGCAATTTGACGAGGAAGAAGCTCGTAAAATCAATAAGAAGATCGCAAAAAATCAATTTGGTTTTGATGATTTCTTATCCCAAATTCAGCAAGTCAAGAAAATGGGGAACATGAAAGACCTCATGGGAATGATTCCTGGTATGGGTAAAGCCATAAAAGACGTTGACATAGACGACGACGCTTTTAAGCACATTGAAGCCATTATTGGCTCTATGACACCAAAAGAGCGCAGTCAACCCGATTTGATTAATGTTAGCCGTAAAAAACGCATTGCCAAAGGAGCTGGTCGAACCATCGATGAAGTCAATCAAATGATTAAGCAGTTTCACCAAATGAGTAAAATGATGAAAATGATGCAGGGGGGGAAAGGCCGCCAAATGATGCAGATGATGCAAAATATGCGATAAAAGCACACTATATGATACGTTTAGACGGGAAAGAAACTTCCAACACTATTAAAGAAGAAATTAAGGTTCAGGTAACTGAAATGAAAGCCAAAGGAGAACGCGTTCCTCACTTAGCCGCTGTTTTAGTGGGAACCGATGGAGCAAGCTTGACCTATGTAGGGAGCAAGGTCCGTTCATGCGAATATGTTGGTTTTGAGTCAAGCTTAATCCAAATGGAAGAAACCATTTCAGAAGAAGAATTATTGACCCAAATAGATGCCCTAAACAAAGATGAGCGTATAGATGGCTATATAGTCCAGTTGCCGCTCCCAAAACACATTAACGAAGAAAAAATACTCTTGGCCATAGATCCTAAAAAAGATGTAGATGGTTTTCATCCAGCAAATTTTGGACGGATGGCCTTGGATTTAGAAGCCTTTACCCCAGCTACCCCCTATGGGATTATGCAGCTATTGGAGCGATATAAGGTGCCCACTAGCGGGAAACATTGTGTTGTGGTTGGGCGCAGTCATATTGTTGGTCGTCCCATCAGTATCTTGATGAGCCAAAGAGGACCCGCTGGAGACGCAACCGTTACAGTGGCACACAGCAGAACAAAGAACCTAGCTGAACTTACTAAGCAAGCAGACATTGTTGTTATGGCCCTGGGGATACCTGAATTTTTGAAAGCAGATATGGTCAAAGAGGGAGCAGCCATTATTGATGTTGGAATTACCCGTGTTGCCGACAAAACACATCCAAAAGGCTATGTAATTAAAGGAGATGTTGCCTTTGATGAAGTAGCCGAAAAAGCAAGTTATATTACTCCCGTACCAGGAGGAGTTGGCCCCATGACCATTGCCATGCTTTTAAAAAACACCTTGCTGGCTAGACAGTGGAATCAAGACTAGGGTTTTCCATGGCATTATAGATTTTTAGGATCAGAAGGGCAAAGCCAACACCAGTGATGATCAAAATCATGCTTAAAAAGTCCTCTGCCGAGAAAGAAAGGCGAATCAGAATGGTGGCAATGATGAAGCCCGTATTTCGAATAAGCTTACTGTATTCTTCTGTATAACGAAAGGAGATCAAGAGAATAATGACATCTGCTAAAATCAATATGGTGAAGAATTGATTGAAAAAGAGGCTGTCAATTTTTCCAATAGCTTGTTGATTGATGATATCCATTAACCACTTTCCGAAA
>CAJQKN010000065.1 GCA_905478905.1 uncultured Flavobacteriaceae bacterium
CCCATATTGTATAAACGATCGATAAACTTCCGTGGCTGATTCTTGTAATTTGAATGAATTAACTGAACAATCCCAGTGTTGGATGAAACTTCAAATGCTTTTGAAAGAGGAATTAAACCATATCCTCCTTTTTTTGAATCCCGTACTTTGTATTTTTTATAAAAAGTGAGGATGCCTTTTTTAGTGTCAATTAAATCATCTGGCTTTGCAACATTGTCTTCCAAAGCAGCAATCATGGCCATTAACTTAAAGGTCGATCCCGGTTCATAGGTCGTTCCCACAGCATAATTTAATTTCTCATAATATTTGCCATTGGCGGTTCGTCCTAAATTCGATATTGCTTTAATAGCGCCTGTTTTTGTCTCCATAACTACCACAGTACCATGGTCAGCCTCATATTTCTCTAATTGACCAAGCAATGCATGATGTGCGATATCTTGAAAGTTGACATTGATTGTGGTGTAGACATCATAGCCCTCTGTGGGTTCTTTTTCATTATTATCATTAATGGGTTTCCACTGACCATTGGCAATTTTCTGTTTTAAACGTCGACCGTTTTCCCCTTTTAAATACTGACTAAATGCTCCCTCAAGTCCTACGCGTAAATAATCTCCTCCCACATCTTGCTTTTCATACCCAATGGTGCGTTCGCCAATTTTCCCAAGAGGATGTTCGCGAATTAATTTAGATTCCACGATCAAACCTCCTCTGAGTGAGGACATAGAAAAAAGGGGGAGCTTCTTTATTTGTTTGTATTCTGAATAGGTTAGATTACGTCCAATGAGGGTGTATCGATTTCCTTTTCGTTTTGCTCTTTCAAGCTTTAAAAGGTGATGTTGCTGGGTGTCTCCAAGTAGAGCTGCCAAACCTTTGGCAAGTTCTTTTTTGTTGCGCTGAAAAGCATCATTACTAGGGACTTTAGCGTCCCAACGAATTTCATAGCGGGGCACTGTTGTAGCCAATAGACTTTCATCATCAGAGTAAATGTTCCCACGACTTGGTTGTAAAACCACATTTTTTACAGTACGTTGTTGGGCCAGTTCGCGATAATAATCCCCCTCTTGCATTTGAATGAATACCAACTTCCCTATCAAAACAATGGCAAACAAGAAAAGTCCCAACACAAAGAGGTAAAAACGATTCATTATTTGTTTCTGCTGTTCCATTATTCTTTTGGTATTAATTTGACGGGAGGAGTATTGGCCGGACCTACGCCCTTTTCGGCTAATTTTTGCGTTATTCGGGTTTCCATCTTTAGGAGCATCAAGGTCGCTCTGGTTTCCACAAACTCGCTTTTGATCTCCTTGATATCATTATTCAATTCAGCAATCTCAAATATTTTTCTGTCTGCGCTGTGTCCGCTTGCAATAATTACCAAGGCAAGAAATGAGATGAACAGAAGTATGCGCCAATTTTTCAAAGCATCATCTTTGATCAAGAACTCAATGTTTAAAAGGGCAAGTAATTGTTTCATTGTTTTTCTGCTATTCTGAGTTTTGCGCTACGAGCACGACTGTTTCTTTTTATCTCATCGGTGTCTGGCACAATGAGTTTACCTACTTTCTTTAATGGACAACTTCTATTGCCAAAAAAATCTTCTTCCGCTTTTCCTTCCACAACCCCTTCACGGATTATATTCTTTACCAAGCGATCTTCGAGTGAGTGGTAGGAGATACAAACTAATCTCCCCTCCTTACGGAGCATCTCAACACTTTGTTCAAGGAAGCTTTTAATCACTTCTAGCTCTTGATTTACCTCAATGCGAATGGCCTGAAATAACTGGGCTAGGGTTTTGTTCAAAAAACGTTCTGGTACCAAAGGCTTGACTATAGCAATCAAAGCTTGGGTGGTTTCTATTGGTGCCTCATCACGTGTAGCAACAATATGTTCTGCCAATCTGTATGCACCCCTCAACTCACCATATAACTTAAATAGGTTGGACAATGCTTGTACACTGTATTCATTGACAATTTGCTTGGCATCTAATACAGCCTCTTGATCCATTCGCATGTCCAATGGCCCATCAAAACGGATGGAAAAGCCACGCCCCTCTGCATCAAACTGGTGAGAGGAAACACCGAAATCAGCTAAAATTCCCGTCACTTCTTTGATTCCATATAACTTTAAGTAGCGTTTCAAATCCCTAAAATTTGCTTCAATCAAGGCAAATCGATCATCGGTCAATGCGTTTTCATGCGCATCTTGATCTTGGTCAAAAGCATATAATCTTCCTTTAGGGGATAACTGATTTAGAATTTCTTGTGAATGTCCCCCACCACCAAATGTAGCGTCAACGTAGACACCATCGGGGTCAATAATTAGGGCCGTAACAGACGGCAGAAGTAAAACCGGATCATGGTAATTACTCTTGTTCATTTTTGTCGCCCATTACTTCTTCTGCTAACACACCGAAATCTAGTGTTGCTTCATTAATTGCTTCTTCATAACGCCCTTTATCCCATATTTCAAGAATATTAACCGCAGAAGAAATCACCGTTTCTCGATCAATACCAGCATGCTGAATTAAATCCTTAGGGATTAACAAGCGGCCCGTAGCATCGATCTCTATCAAACGAACGCCAGCTGTAAATCGTCGAATAAAATCATTGTTCTTTTTATTAAAGCGATTCAACTGATTCACTTTTTCCATCAGCGACTCCCATTGCTTCAAAGGATACAATTCAAGACAGCTATTGAAAACGGCACGTTTGAGCACAAAACCATCGCGGAGATTTTCCGACAACTGTTTCTTCAACGCCACTGGAAGCATTATTCTTCCTTTGGCATCTGCTTTACACTCATATGTTCCAATAAAATGCTGCATGCTAATGTATTGCAATTGATTAGACCAAATATAATTGATATTTCCCACTTTTTTCCACTAAATACCACTTTGTTGATAACTTTAACAATTAGATGACTAATCCACTGGAAGTCAATTGGAAAAAAAATGTGTAGAGTTAATGCTTTTTAATGCCTATATTTGTCGGCTAATGCGAATGAGCCAAAGGGCATGGAAAATATATTAACTCAAGATTCTAATTATACCTATTTAGAGAAAGGCGAAGGTCAGCCCATCGTTATCCTTCATGGTCTTATGGGAGGACTGAGTAACTTTGCTGGTGTACATGAACATTTTCCTGCAAATGGGTACCAAGTAATCATCCCTGAGTTACCCATTTACGATTTACCGCTCAAAGAGACAAACGTCAAGGCATTCGCTGAATACCTGCACGAATTCCTTCTGTTTAAGGGACTCAAAGATGTTATTCTTCTTGGGAATTCACTGGGCGGACACATTGGTTTAGTTTTCGCAAAAACTTATCCTGAAATGATAAAAGGATTGGTCCTCACAGGCAGTTCTGGTTTATATGAAAATGCCATGGGAGAGAGTTACCCTAAACGTGGGAACTACGAGTATATCAAAACGAAAAGCGAGGAGGTATTTTACGACCCAGCCATTGCAACAAAAGAAATTGTTGATGAAGTGTTTGAAACGGTTAATAACCGCAACAAACTCATCAAAACCTTAGCTATTGCTAAAAGTGCTATTCGTCATAATATGTCGAAAGACCTGCCGTCAATGCACACACCAACTTGTTTGATTTGGGGCAAAAACGACGGAGTAACACCTCCTGATGTAGCAGAAGAATTCAACAACCTGTTACCCAATGCTGACTTGTTTTGGATCGATAAATGTGGCCATGCACCTATGATGGAGCATCCAGATGAATTCAATCAAATACTTCATCAGTGGCTTAAAAATAAGCATTACTAAAAATTCGCCATGCGCGTTACCCATTCCGAGTTTGTTATCAGTAACACAGATGTGGCCAAATGCCCCAACGAACCTCTACCTGAATACGCCTTTATTGGACGTTCGAATGTGGGTAAATCTTCTTTAATCAATACACTTTGTTCTCGAAAAAACCTAGCAAAGACCTCTGGTAGACCAGGAAAAACCCAACTAATCAATCACTTCAAAATAAATAAACAGTGGTTTCTTGTAGACCTACCTGGCTATGGCTATGCCAAAACATCAAAGACGAACAAGAAGGCGTTTCAGCAACTCATTACCCGCTATTTTGACAAAAGACAGCAGTTGATTTCTGCTTTTGTTTTAATTGACGTACGCCACAATCCTCAACATATAGACTTAGATTTTATGGAATGGCTGGGTACAAATCAAATTCCTTTTGCCATTGTCTTTACCAAGGCAGACAAGTTAAAACCACTCGCCATTGAACGTAATGTGTCGGCCTATCTCAGTAAGATGAAAGAAGAGATGTGGGAGGAAACACCCCCTCATTTTATTACCTCTTCCTTGCACAAATCTGGCGTAGAAGATGTATTGACCTATATCGAGCGAATGAATCAAGAATATAACGCAGCAGCACGTTAAGATTTTCCGTTGCGGTCTATTTTTAAGTTGGTGGCAAAGTACTCACAAAAATCGTTCATGGTTGCCGTCATTTTCTCATTTTGAGTTGCACGAAAAAAAGTTTGTGCCATGGTTACAAGCGATTGATGAAAGAAGACATTCATTTGATCAATAGGCATCTCTTTTACCCACAAATCCATACGTAAAGTCTCTTGATTTTTCCCATCCCAAAGGGACATCAATAATGCTTGTGCTTCTTCTTCATTCACACCTCCATCGGGAGCAGACCAAATAATTTTCTCTGGTATTTTATTTTTATCCAATTGCACATCAATCTTGATATGGGTTTCTTTTCCTTCACTCATCATTTTATGGGTTTATAGTTAGAAGCTGTAAACAACTCCATAGCTGGGGTTTGTATTATTTCTTGGGGACTTTTTTCTGGATGTTTCTGAGCATAGGCCCGAACTATTTGCCAGCCTAACCATTGGCCAATCTTGCCTGGGCTTTCATTATCAATTTCCAAATAAAATTTAGAAAAAGGAGAAGGCTCCATAAATCGCTGAAAATATGTTGCTTGAGTTTTATACAACAGCTCGTTCTCTATAAAATATTGCCAAATAAAACGTTCATTTTCGGCTACCCACTCCATTTCACGTGGAGTATAACTAATCTTAATTCCGTCAGTTAGGTCAGGCAATAAAAGGTCTTTTAAATAGAGTTTCTTTCCGTAATAAACCATTTGCCCCAAAAGGGTTCTATCGATTGGCGTGGGTACAACGGTTAAAGCAAATTCATCTGCCAGGTGAGCTCCAAAATAAGCCACATCCATATCGCGAACAATGTATTGGGGGATGCCCTCATAAAGTTCATTTTTCTCACCCAAAAAAGTGTCTAAAGAAATTAAAACCAGGGAATCGGTATAAACTGTTTTGTTTTGGTAATCAACATTATTGGTGAGAAAGATAACCTTAGGGTCAGACTGCCTTGGGAAATAATATTTTATGTGCTGAAACAATGGACGAATTTGATCTTCAAAGGGCGCCAAGGTTGGGAAAACTTGACTAATCTCCTTTTGCAAAAGAACCTGCAAACTATCGCGTTGCCTATTCAACCAAATACTATCTGGAAACTGGGCGGGAAAAAGGTAAGGATATTCTTTCTTGAGGGAATAAAAATCGGTGGGAGAAGCATTGAAGAACTTGACATCAAAACGATCGAATTTTATGTCAACAGGGATTTTAGCAATTTTTTCTTCAACTGGATTGGATGAGGTGCATGCATAAAACGCAATAAAAAAAGCAAATAGGGTGAGAATTGATAAAAATGATCGCTTTTGTACCTTCATTGTTGTGCTTTGTTTCTTGTCCAAAGAGAAGTTTCTTATTTTTGTACAAAGTTACAAGCAAAAAACAGAGTAGCGATGAAAAGTCCAGAAAAAGTAATTACGCATATAGTATCTTGGTTAAAAGAATACGCAGAAAATGCGCAAATGAAAGGATTCGTAATTGGCGTTTCCGGGGGAGTTGACTCTGCCGTAACTTCTACTTTGTGTGCGAAAACTGGTTTTCCAGTAATTTGCTTGGAAATGAATATTCACCAGCAAGAAAATCAGGTTTCGCGAGCCAAAAATCATATTAAATGGTTGGAAGATCATTTCCCAAATGTGAGCCATCATTCCCTATCGTTGACAGAAGTTTTCGAATCATTTAAAACAATGCTGCCACCCACCGACCAACATGAACAAGAATTTTTAAGCCTTGCCAACACTCGAGCACGTTTGCGCATGTCTACACTCTACTACTTTGCAGCACTTGAACGTTGTTTGGTTGCGGGTACTGGAAATAAAGTTGAAGATTTTGGGGTAGGTTTTTACACCAAATATGGCGATGGTGGTGTTGACCTTAGCCCTATTGCAGATTTGATGAAATCAGACGTTTTTGCTTTGGCCAAAGCATTGGGGGTCAACAAAGAAATTCAAGAGGCAGCACCAACAGATGGATTGTGGGGAGATGATCGAACCGACGAAGATCAATTGGGAGCTTCCTATGATGAACTGGAATGGGCAATGAGAAATGTTTCCGAAAATTCATCTCAATTTTCAGCCAGAGAGCAAGATGTAATGAAAATTTATTTGGCCTTAAACAGGCAAAATAAACACAAAATGAATCCTATTCCAGTCTGTAAAATTCCCTCGACTCTTTTATAGTACTCTATTTAACTTATTTGACACTAGACGTCTTAGCTTATAGTAACTCATTATATCCTCCAACAAGTCTTTATGCTCATCTTCAGGCTTGCTCATTTCCTCCTGCAGGGATTCAATTTTCATGTTGACCAAGTGCTTGCGTAAACTCAAGATCGTTTCAGTTACCATGAGTCCAACTTGTTGATCTCTTTGCTTTACAAAAATATTTTTCTTTTCCCATTGGTGCAAAATATATTTCTCATCATTCATCAAAATAGTACTCACCAAAGCACTCAATTCTGGAGACAGGCTGGGCATTAATTTATCAATTTCAACTTTTCCATGAAGCTGAAACTGCTCCATCAAAACATAAAACAATGCCTTGAAATCTTGATTGGCAAGTTCAACTTCATCTTGTTGTAAGTCAAGAAAAATCTTCTCGTACACCTTGGCTTTTACTTCGGTAATTTCTTCTTCTATCTCCTGTGATTCATCGGAGAATTGTAAGACAGACTCTTGAAAAACCTCCTCCCTATCGCCATACAACATCAACAAAGTGATGATTTGCTTTTCCAACTCATACAATGCATCAACTGTTAGCGAAGGGGTCGCTTGCTGAACAACCTGCATGGTTTGCGATTGAGATTGTTGCGTTTTGCGTTGAGTTGCTTCTCCTTTAGCTCGCTTTTGCGCAAGAGCACTAAATAGAACATCTTCAGAGATTTGCATAATGGAAGCACAACTTTGCACATAGACTTCCCGTTGAATTGCATCTGGAATTTTTGCAATACTTTCCACCATGTGTTTAATAGTAGACGCCTTTTTAATTGGATCTTCTTTGGCTTCCTCCATTAGAAGAGAGGCCTTGAATTGAATAAAATCTTTTGCGTTTTCTGCAAAGAACTGATGTATTTCTTCTAGGCTATGGGATTTAGCAAAACTATCTGGATCTTCCCCTTCTGGAAAAGAACATACTTTAACATGCATTCCTTGTGCGAGGATCATGTCGATACCTCTAAGGGCAGCGCGAAGTCCAGCTGCATCGCCATCAAATAAAACAACAATGTTTTGCGTCAAACGTTGAATAAGGCGAATTTGATCTTGTGTTAGCGCTGTGCCTGAGGAAGAAACAATGTTTTTAACCCCACGCTGATGCATTTGAATTACATCGGTATAACCCTCTACCAAATAGCAGCAATCTTCTCTAGCAATGGCCTGTTTAGATTCATAGAGACCATACAAGATTTTACTTTTATGATAGATTTCACTTTCTGGAGAATTGAGGTATTTGGCTGTTTTTTTATTCTCCCCTAGAATACGTCCGCCAAATCCTACAACACGTCCTGCCATGCTTTTAATCGGAAATAAAACACGACCGCGAAAACGATCAATTTGTCGATCTTCATTAACGATCGTCAATCCTGTTTGGGATAAAAATTCTAGGGTGTATCCTTGCTTAAGCGCTTCATTGGTGAATGCGTTTTTATCGTCTAAGGCGTAGCCTAAGTCAAACTCCTTTATGGTCTCATCGGTAAATCCACGCTCAGAAAAATAAGTCTTCCCAATGGCTTTTCCCGCCTGGGTTTCCCAAAGATTATTTGAAAAGTATTTTTGTGCATATTCAGAAACCAAAAGCATACTTTCGCGCGCATCTCGCTTTGCTTTTTCTTCATCGGTTTGCTGGGTTTCTTCAATTTCAATATTATACTTCTTGGCGAGATAACGAATGGCTTCGGGATAGGAAAAACGTTCGTGTTCCATCAAAAAAGCAACAACATTCCCCCCTTTTCCACTACTAAAATCTTTCCAAATTTGCTTTACAGGAGAAACCATAAAACTAGGCGAACGTTCTTGCGAAAAAGGACTGAGACCTTTAAAGTTTGACCCGGCCTTTTTAAGCGATACAAAATCACCAATAACCTCCTCGACACGAGCGGTTTCATAAACTTGATCAATGGTTGATTTTGTTATCAATGGTAGCGTAATTAATGGTAGTATAAACTTAGTGAAAAACGGCTTACTGCTTACGAGAAATTACATAATTAACCATTTTCTCTAATGCAATGCGGTATTCATCCTCGGGAAAAGTGAGCAAAATCTTCATGGCTTTTTGACGATATTCCTCCATCTTTTTTTCGGCATAGATAAGTCCACCAGCAGCTTTCACTTTATCGATCACCTCTTTTACACGCTTTTTGTCACGGTTGTGTTTGCGTATAGATTGTATGAGCCAATTTTTTTCATGAACAGAAACGGTATTCAACGTATAGATCAAAGGCAAGGTCATTTTCTGCTCCTTTATGTCAATACCTGTGGGCTTTCCAATGGCAGTATCTCCGTAGTCAAAAAGATCGTCTTTGATTTGAAAAGCCATTCCAATATATTCGCCAAACAAGCGCATTTTTTCGACAATAGCGTCGTCTTCCTGAACAGTTCGAGCCCCCATCGCACAGCAGGCAGCAAGCAGGGTGGCTGTTTTTTGACGAATGATATTGTAGTACACCTCTTCAGTAATATCTAATTTACGTGCCTTCTCAATTTGCAAGAGTTCACCCTCACTAATTTCTTTAACAGCTACCGAAATAATTTTTAGCAAATCAAAATCATCATTTTCTATACAAAGTAACATCCCTTTGGACAGCATAAAATCACCAACTAAAACGGCTATCTTGTTCTTCCATAAGGCGTTCACAGAGAAAAATCCACGGCGCATATTAGAATCGTCCACAACATCATCGTGAACTAAAGAAGCTGTATGAATTAGTTCAATTACTGCAGCTCCTCGAAAAGTACGTTCATTTACTTTTCCTTGGTTCAACATTTTGGCCGTAAGAAAAACAAACATAGGTCGCATTTGCTTTCCTTTTCTATTGACAATAAAATGTGTAATACGATTTAGTAGGGCAACTTTAGAGGACATCGAAGCGGTAAACTTCTCTTCAAAGAGTTCCATCTCTTCGTAAATCGGTTTCTTAATTTGCTCGACAATTTTCATCTGTTAAATATACACTTTCATCAAGTGTTTTGTTTGTTTTTGTTAGCTAATTGCCCGCAGGCAGCATCGATGTCTTTCCCACGCGAACGACGAACCGTTGCAGTGATATGAGATGCCGATAAAAACTCCATGTATTGATTAATTATTTCTGGCCTAGCCTGTCTAAAAGCATCCTCCCCTATGGCATTATATTCAATCAAATTAACCTTGGAAGGCACCTGCTTACAAAAATCTACCAAGGCACGAATATGCTCCATATTATCATTAATTCCCTCCCAAACCACATATTCATAGGTAACAATTTTACCGGTCTTCTCGTGCCAATATTTGAGGGAATCCAACAAATCTAGAAGGGGAAAATTTTTAGCAAAAGGCATGATTTGCTCTCTTGTTTCTTGAATGGCTGTATGGAGCGAAACAGCTAGATTAAACTGAACCCCATCATCTGCCATTTTTTTAATCAACTTCGGCAAGCCGGAGGTTGAAAGGGTAATACGTTTTGGTGACATTCCCAATCCAGAAGGTGAAGTTATCTTTTCTATAGCACCTAAAACATTGTTGTAATTCATTAGGGGTTCTCCCATTCCCATGAAAACTATATTGGACAATGGGCGATTAAAATAAGCTTTGCTTTGATGATCTATGGCGACAACTTGATCAAAAATTTCATCAATTTTTAGGTTGCGCATTCGATCTAATTTTGCTGTTGCACAAAACTTACAATCCAAACTACAGCCCACTTGCGACGAAACACAGGCAGTGGTACGGTCTTTTACAGGAATTAAAACAGACTCCACTACCCTCCCATCGAAAAGCTGAATGGCGTTTTTTATGGTACCGTCTTTACTACGCTGTTGTTGATCTACAGCAATATGATTTATGGTAAAATGTTCATCCAAAAAAGCACGTGTCTCCTTGGAAAGATTGGTCATTTTGTCGAATTGATGAATGCCTTTATTCCACAACCATTGATAGACTTGTTTTCCGCGAAAAGCTTTATCTCCTTGCACTTTGAAAAATTCTTGTAATTCTTCTGAGGAGTAAGCTCGGATATCTTTTTTGGCTGCAGTCATCTGTTTAATTAGATAATAAGCATTGCATCACCATAGGAATAGAAGTTATACTTCTCTTTTACAGCCACATCATAAGCTTCTTTGATGAAATCTGGATCCGCAAAGGCAGAAACCATCATCAATAAGGTTGATTTTGGCGTATGAAAATTAGTGATCATACAGTTGGCAATCGAAAAATCAAAGGGTGGGAAAATAAATTTATGCGTCCATCCTTGATAGGTATTCAAGGTGTTTTGTGAGGAAACAGAACTTTCCAAACCGCGCATCACTGTTGTTCCAACAGCACAAATTCTTCGTTTACTTTTTAATGCTGCATTGACAATGTCTACCGCATTTTGCTCAATTATCAGTTCTTCTGAATCCATTTTGTGCTTGGATAGATCTTCCACCTCAACTGGGTTAAATGTGCCTAAACCAACATGGAGTGTAAGCTCTGCCAAATCAATGCCTTTGATTTCAAGGCGTTTCAATAAATGTTTAGAAAAATGCATCCCTGCCGTTGGGGCGGCAACTGCTCCTTCATTTTTTGCATAAATGGTCTGATACCTTGTTTTATCTTCTGGAACAGGATCACGCTTTATGTATTTAGGAAGGGGGGTCTCACCCAATTGCTTTAGCTTTTTTCTAAATTCCTCGTAGGAACCATCAAAAAGGAAACGCAAAGTTCTTCCGCGAGAAGTTGTATTGTCAATTACTTCAGCCACCAAACTATCGTCATCGCCGAAATAGAGTTTGTTCCCAATTCGGATTTTTCGAGCGGGATCAACCAACACATCCCATAAACGTTGCTCTTCGTTTAATTCTCTCAATAGAAACACTTCAATTCGCGCTCCTGTTTTTTCTTTATTACCAAACAATCGTGCAGGAAAAACCTTGGTATTGTTCAACACCATTACATCTCCTTCATCAAAGTAGTTGATGATGTCTTTGAACTGATGGTGTTCGATGGTTCTTTTTTCACGATTCAAAACCATTAAACGAGATTCGTCACGGTTTTCTGCTGGAAATTCTGCCAATAATTCTTCTGGCAATTCAAAATTGAAATCAGATAGTTTCATATGATTTGATTATACTGCATTCGGTTTTATCGAATGCTAGCGGCAAATATACGTTCTGGAGGTAGGCCTTGTCAAGTAAATGAAGGTATTTCCCTTGACTATTTTTCAACTATTTGAAAACCAGCATGCTGCATATCCTCCCAAAAGCTTGGATAAGACTTAGTCACCACATCAGCATCATTAACTTCAAGAGGAATCTTTAACCCAAGTGGTGCAAAAGCCATAGCCATTCTATGATCGTGATAGGTGTCGATGGTTTGTCCTTTTTGAAAATTTTGTACGGGAGAAAGATGGAGGCTATCGTGGGTTACTGTTATTGTAGCTCCCAACTTACCCAGCTCTTTTTCCAATGCTAGAAGACGGTCGGTTTCTTTTATTTTGAGGGTATGTAAGCCGGTGAGTATACATTCAACACCCAATCCATAACAACTTACAGCAATGGTTTGAGCAATATCTGGTGCTTCGACCAAATCCAGTTCTAAGCGGCTAGGCAAGACAAATCCCTTTACTTTTTTAAGCTGGAGACCCTCTGTTCCAAAATAACTCTCAACGCCAAGCTTTTGGTAAATGTCAAGTAAAACCCTGTCACCTTGTAAACTATCCTTTCGATAACTTGACAAGGTGAGCTCTCCTTCCTGGCACAGGGCAAGACTACTGAACCAATAAGAGGCAGAACTCCAATCGGATTCCACAATTTGTTGCTGAGGAACAATATCAGCCTGATAGGGAACTCGTATTGAGGTACCGTCAAATGTTGTTGATATTCCAATTCGCTCTAAAAGAGCAAGGCTCATTTTAATGTAGGGTAAAGAGGTGATCTCTCCTTCAAGATGTATTACCAGCCCCTTTGTCAACTTTGGAGCAATCAACAGTAAGGCAGAAATATACTGACTGCTTATATTGGCCGGCAAACTAACTTCTCCTCCGTCCAATTGTTTTCCATTTATATGCAAGGGAGGATAACCCTGCTTTTGATCGTATGTAATGGAAGCCCCTAGTGAATTCATCGCATCTACCAATAAACCTATAGGGCGTTCTTGCATACGTTTTGATCCAGTCAAAATAATTGAACTATCTTTTTTGGTGGCAAAATATGCCGTTAAAAATCGCATGGCAGTACCTGCATGGTGAATATCTTTCAATTCGTCATTGGACTCTAAGGCCTTGGTCATGGCAATGGAGTCGTCAGAATTAGAAGCATTTTCAATGGTCAATTGTGGATACAGTGCTTGCAACAGCAATAGTCGATTTGTTTCACTTTTGGAACCGGTAATGACGAGCTTGGTTGCTATGGTTTTTGTACTATGGTCTACGGCTAATTGCATTGACAGTGCTCTATTTTAATTTTTGATTATTGTGATGACGGTCGTGATCCCGGTCCGATTTTAGGTTGAGTTTTTTGTCAAAAGAAGCTTGTAAATCAACACCCGTTTGATTGGCTAAACACAACACCACAAATAAAACATCGGCTAATTCCTCACCAAGGTCTTTGTCTTTATCACTTTCTTTTTCGCTTTGTTCGCCATATCTACGGGCAATGATGCGAGCTACTTCCCCAACTTCTTCGGTCAATTGGGCCATATTGGTTAATTCATTGAAATAGCGAACACCATGCGTCTTTATCCAATTGTCGACGACGGTTTGTGCGTTTTGAATGTCCATATAATACGTTTTTACAAAATTACGCTAAGTTTAATCATCTCCAAGAAATGATTAAAGGTATTCCTCAATGGCCCCCAAACTATCGACCACAAGGCAGTTGTCATGAAGGGGCTCCTCATGACTATTAAAATGAATGGCTTGCATCCCTAAAGCAAGCGCAGCCGCAATATCTGCTTCAAAGCTATCGCCAATCATGAGTGCCTTCTCAGGAGAAGAATCCGCCAAGGCAAGTGCTTGTTTAAAAATGGCTAAGGCAGGTTTTTTAATTCCAGCTTTTTCGGCGGTAAGCACCACCTCAAAATAATCTGCAATTCCAGCATTTTTCATTTTCTTTTGCTGTACCTGTTCAAAACCATTGGTTATTATATGCAAACGATATTGCTTTTGAAGCTTTTCAAGCAATCCTAATGTCCCTGTAAACAAATGAGTGTGTGTAGACAATTGATCAATATAAGTGTCCGATATGCGATGGATAACCTCATTAGATTGAGGATGTCCCAAAGATTCAAATGTTTTTTGCAAACGCACAAAACGCAGTTCTTCAGTGGTAATTCTATTTTCCCTGTATAATTTCCAATAGGCATGATTAATTGGTGAATAGACTGTCATAAATGCTTGAGAAGAAAACGGAAAATTAAAGGGAGGCAATATATTCTCAAAAGTTGCGGCTGAATTGGCTTCAAAATCCCAAAGAGTATGGTCTAAATCGAAGAATATATCTGTGATTTTATCTTTTCTTATCATGTGCTTGAAGATAAGAAATAAACACCGATCGCAGGGCTTCATTTTCTTTAGAATTCTCCAAAACTTTATTACTGATTGCGAAGCAGTGAACAGCCGAAGCCAGGGGCAGACTTTTCTCAAACTGTTTAAGTTGTCTGATGATATCAATGGACGTTAATGCTGAAAAAGCATTTTCGGTTGCCACAACTGGATAGACCATTAAAGACGTAGACATTTCATTGGCCAAATCGTAATAAAAAAAAGGAACTGTGGTACTTGCTCGATAGCCAAAAACTGAGGAATAGCCGAGGCTAAAATCAGCTATGACCTCTTGGGCCAAAAGACTCCGGTATGATTCATTAACAGTGGTTACACCCCACGCAAATCGAATACTTTTAACGGATCTGTGGATCAGTGCATTTAAATTATTACGCTCTTTTCCCAATTGCTTTCCAACACTTCGCGAAGGATAGGAAGCTAAAAGGGAAACCTCAAAGTAGTCTGCCACACCTTTTATCAACGTCTGGAAAGAAACATTTGTTGTCGATATCCCTCGATCCAAATAGGATTCTTTGGAATACAAAAAAAAGAATCTTAACGAAAATGGCATTTTATAAAACATGGAAATGAATTCTTCAAAGGTATTCCAAGGGTCTTTGCGCAGTCCTAACAAAACAAGTGGATGCTCAACCACTTCCCATAAGTTTAGTTGAACAATAGACTTACACCATTGATATACATTCCTAAAAAAAGACTTATTCCTGTATTTATATGGAGAAACAACCTCAACCAAAGGAAGAAAGGTTTCTTTTCGCTCTTTAGGTGCAGGAAGTTCTGGAAAACTAGCTTTAAACTCTTTATAAAAAAAGCTTATCCAATGATCTACCAATGGAATTTGAAGAAACTTTTCTTTGTGCGCCAAACTATTTTCCACTAAAAAACGGCCATATTCGTCTTTGACATGGGGCAAGTATTCTTCATATCGGCTTATCAAATAAAATGAAGCTGCAAAAAGATCGAAAGGCAGTTTTGATTTTTCACTTACTTCAAAAAAACAAGGTAAATCCCTCCACTTTTTTACATTTATATCTACTTCTTGAATCCCTTGTTCAAAAAGTAAATCGGTTGCTTCAATAAAAAATTCATTCCCAAGGGGAACTTTACCATAGCTCATTTTAGGCCCAGAATGAGCGATAAAAGTGTCTAAAGTTGTGGTGAAACTCAATTCTATACCTAAGGAAGTTTCAAAAACATGCTTAAAGGCATAATCGAGTCGAGCTGTGATTTTTTGGCAAAAGACCAATAACATTATAGAATATTTTCGTCGGCAAAGCTAAAGTAGCCATTTTCAGATACAATTAAATGATCGAGCAATTGAATATCAATAACTTTAGCTGCTTTTTGAATTTTAGCTGTTAATTGCCTATCTGCTTGGCTGGGTACTAAATTTCCTGTGGGATGATTGTGGGCTAAAATCAATGCAGTAGCTCCAACCTCTAAGGCTTTTTTTAAGACCAAACGCACATCTACGGTCGTTGAGGCAATGCCACCTTTACTCAAACATTGATGGATAATAACGCGATTCTGCTGATTTAAATAAGCCACCCAAAACTCTTCATGCTCTAGAAAACTCAAAACGGGTTGAAAAAGACGATAGGCATCTATACTTCGTGTGCAATTTAATTGTTCCTTTGGTGTTTCTAGTTGAATTCGCTTCCCTATTTCCAGAGCAGCTTTTATTTTAACCGCTTTAGCTGGCCCAATTCCCTTCCAATCCATCAATTTTTCAAGGGCCATTTTATGCAGCTTTGCCATATTATTTTCTACCGATGCCAGTAGGCGTTGCATAAGATGAACAGCAGACTCTCCTTGGTTTCCGCTACCAATCAACAGGGCTAATAATTCTGCATTTGAAAGTGACTGCTCCCCTTTTATGAGCATTTTTTCTCGCGGCCGATCGTCTATAGACCATTCACGAATGGTAAAATGTGTAGTATTTTTTGACATGATTTGGGTTATTTTAATACATTCGTTCAGTATCAGAAAAATACATATTTTATGCAATATCCGCCAAATCATCATCAGGAAGAAGGTTTTCAAAACATTATTAATTTAATGCAAGCCTATCCACTGGCGACCATTAACAGTTGCTTAGACAATGAAATTGAAAGTAGTCATACCCCTTTAATTTATGAAGCAAATGATGGTCTTGGTTTATTGATTGGACACCTGGATAAATTCAATCCTCAATTGGTTCATTTTAAAAAGAATGAAAAGGTGAATATTATTTTTAATGGTCCCGATGTATACATTTCACCTTCTGTGTATAGCACAACGCAACTCCCCACCTGGAACTATTTTAAAGCGCATATTAAAGGACGGGTGATATTAGAAACTGATCAAGAAAAAGTAAAACAAAGTCTTATCAACATGACGGCTTTCCTAGAAGGAGATACGCCTAATTATGTGTTGGAAGCAGACAATCCAAGGATGGCGAATGCATTGGATTTTATTGTTGGTTTTCACATAATTATCGATGCATGGGAG
>CAJQKN010000066.1 GCA_905478905.1 uncultured Flavobacteriaceae bacterium
TTAAAAAACTAAGAATCTCTTGGACCCAATCTCCTTTTTTGCGTTTGGAATTAACCAAATAACCCGAAAGGGTTTCCATTAATCCAAACCCAATTAAAACACTTAAAACCAAGATGACATCAAAATGATCAATATTGAGTAGGCGTACTAATAGGTCACTCATTATTCTTCGTCGTTGGCTCTAAAAGTAGGCGTTATTCTAGCGTTGGTGTTTTGCTCAAATCCATAGGCAATTTCAATCAGGGTAGGTTCGCTCCAAGCCCTACCAAAGAATGAAAGCCCAACGGGCAAACCGTGAATATCTCCCATAGGGATAGTAATGTTTGGATAGCCGGCTCTTGCAGCAGGAGAAGAACTTCCCAGGTGTGAATTATCACCATTGAGCCAATCGGTACTCCAAGCAGGACTTCCTGTTGGAGCGATAATAGCATCTAGATTGTGTTCGTTCATTACACGGTCAATACCTTCTTGTTGGCTCATGCGTAGAAGATTGTTTAAGGCTGTTCGATAAGCTTCACTTTCCATGCCTTCTTTTTCGTTGGCCATTTTAAGATAAGCTTGGTTGTAATAAGTTAATTCAATTGGATCTTGTTCGTTGAAGGCAATTAATTCATCTAAATTTTTTATGGGGGCATTTTCACCTAAAGAAGCAAAATAGGCATTCAGCCCATCTTTGTATTCATGAAGCATTACTTGAAAAGAATTCCTTCCAGCTTCACGTGGAGCAATGGCGTCAATTTCAATGACTTCTGCACCTAAGCGTTTTAAGGTTCTAACTGACTTGCGAACAAGACTGTCCACTTCAGCGTTTTCTCCAAGTGGCGCAGTAAACAACGCAATACGTTTTCCTTGAACACCTTCCGGATTAAGAAAAGCAGAATAGTCGGTCAAAGCGTGTTCTTTACTCGCTAAAGTTTTGCTGTCTTTTTCGTCGACTCCTGTGAGTGGACCTAGGGTTAAAACAGCATCGGTGAGTGTGCGTGCCATGGGTCCGGCAGTGTCTTGAGTGAAAGAAATTGGGATAATCCCTGAACGACTGATGAGCCCAACAGTTGGTTTGATTCCTACAATTCCGTTAGCATTGGAAGGACAAACAATAGAGCCGTTGGTTTCTGTTCCAATGGCTAAAACAGTTAAATTGGCTGAAACAGCTGCACCCGAACCAGCACTTGATCCACAAGGATTTCGTGTCAGCACATAGGGATTCTTGGTTTGTCCATTGATGCCACTCCACCCACTTGAGGAGTTCTGACCGCGGAAGTTGGCCCATTCACTCAAATTGGCTTTTGCCAGGATAACGGCTCCAGCTGCTCTTAATTTTTTAGCTACCTCACTGTCCTGTAGAGGTTTTGATCCTTTTAATGCGCGAGAACCTGCCGTTGTTGACATTTTATCGTGGGTGTCAATATTGTCTTTTAATACAATTGGAATGCCATGTAAGGGGCCTCGTCGTTTTCCAGAGGCTAATTCAGCATCCAATTCTCCAGCAATGGCCAAAGCATCTGGATTAACTTCTATGATTGAACGAAGTGTTGGACCCGTTCTATCGATCGCTTCAATTCGATCTAGATAGGCTTGAGTAACATCAGTAATTGTGTACTCTCCAGCGTCGTATCCGGCAGAAAGCCCAGCGATATCAGCCTCGAGATAGGGGAAGTTATTTAACTGCTCAACGGTTTTTTGGTCATTTTGGTTACAACCTATTAAGAATGTCAAAAGCAGCAGGGAAAAGAGAGGTGTTTTCATAAGTTTGTTTTATTCAATAGACCATTAAATTAGCTCTTTTTTCCAAAAAATAACATTTAATTCAAAAACCATTTAAAAAAAAACAAAAGAAAAGTTTGTTTATTTCGATACTGGTCTTAGATTTGTAACCAATTCAAACAAAATGAATAAAACGTTTTTTTATTACAATAACTTCTTTTACTTCTTTAACGAGGCAGGAAGGACTTTGTAATATATCAACGCAACGATAGAAAAAGTCCTGACATTTGTTCGGGACTTTTTTTTTGATGTATACTATGAAAACAACAACAGCAATACAAGGAATAAAAGGATCTTTTCATCATGTCGTGGCAATGGATTACTTCCCTCAAGAGATCGAGTTGTTGGAATGCCTGAGCTTTGACAGCCTAGTTGACACAATTTTAAATGGTGCGGCCAAACAAGCCGTAATGGCCTTGGAAAATTCAATCGCTGGATCCATCATACCCAATTATGCTCTAATTGATCAAAATGATTTGTCGATTGTTGGGGAATATAACTTAACCATTCATCATAATTTAATGGCATTGGCAGGCCAGTCCATTGAAGATATAAAGGAAGTACATTCACACCCAATGGCCTTGTTGCAATGCAAGGAATTCTTTCGAGCCTATCCCCATATTCGTTTGATTGAAGCAGCTGATACCGCCGATGTTGCGCGATCTATTTCTGAAGATAGCCAAAAAGGGATTGGCGCAATTGCACCAAAGCAAGCAGCATTAATATACAATTTAGATATACTCGCCCATTCCATTCAGACCATTCAAGATAATATTACTCGATTTGTCATTATTCAGCAAAACAGCAATGCGATTGAGAAAAAACAAATCAATAAAGCCTCTTTAAAATTCATTTTAGATCATCAAAGAGGAAGTTTAGCTGCAGTGCTCAATGTAATGAGCGATTGCCTTTTGAACCTAACAAAGATTCAGTCCCTACCTGTAATCGAAACGCCTGGGAAGTATGCTTTTTTTGTGGACGTTACCTTTGATCGTTTCCAACAGTATGAAAAAGCACGCAAGATTTTAAAAATCATGGCGTTAGAATTTAAAATCCTAGGAGAATATACCACAGCCAAAAAATGAAAATGACCACTGCAACCCGTCTTGAAAGTGTAAAAGAGTACTATTTCTCCAAAAAATTGAGGGAAGTAGCGGGACTTATTCAGGCAGGCAAGCCTATATTGAATATGGGAATTGGAAGCCCAGACTTACCCCCTCATCCATCTGTAGTGGAAGCACTTCAAGAAGGTTTATCTCATCCCAAGGCACATATGTACCAAAGTTATCAAGGTTTACCCGCATTGCGTGAGGCCATAGCAGGGTTTTACCATCGAAACTATAATGTAGTGCTCAGTCCTTCATCGGACATTCTCCCGCTCATGGGATCCAAGGAAGGCATCATGCATATTTCCTTAGCATTTTTAAACAAAGGCGATCAAGTCCTTATTCCCAATCCAGGCTACCCAACCTATAGTTCGGTTACCCAATTGGTTGAAGCGACCCCCGTTTTTTACCCTTTGAGCGATGATAATAATTGGCAGCCTGACTTTACAGCACTTGAGGCATTGGATACGACAAAGATTAAACTCATGTGGTTGAACTACCCAAATATGCCAACAGGTGCGAAGGCCCAAACAGAAACGTTTAAGCGTTTAATTCAATGGGCGAAAGACAATGAAATTTTATTGGTGAACGATAACCCCTATAGCTTTATTCTCAACGATAATCCACAAAGTATTTTGTCATTACCCAATGCAATGGAGGTTTGTATGGAATTAAATTCTTTGAGTAAATCTTTTAATATGGCTGGGTGGAGAGTTGGGATATTGGCTGGAAACGAAGAACATATTCAGGCAGTACTGAAAGTAAAGAGCAATATGGATTCGGGTATGTTCTATGGTATTCAGCAAGGAGCCATTGCGGCACTCAATACCCCTAGCAGTTGGTTCCATGAACTGAATAAGGTTTATAAAAGAAGACGAGTACTTGTGGAAGAGTTGGCCAACTTAATGGATACCACCTTTGACCCAAATAGCGTGGGAATGTTTGTTTGGGCTAAACTGAATGACAATAGCCTTTCTGCTGAAGAATATATTGATAAAATTTTATACGAAAAAGATATCTTTATAACACCAGGGACTATTTTTGGAAGTCAAGGAGAAGGCTATATTCGTTTTTCGCTTTGTGTAACCGAAGAGCAAATACAAACCGCCATAAATCGAATCAAAGCATGAAATTATATGTAATTGGTATCGGATTAATTGGAGGTTCAATGGCCTTGGAATTGAAAAAATGCTATTCAACCATTGAAGTTTTTGGTGTTGATACAAATGAGGCTCATTTGGATGAAGCCCTTGCCCTTGGCATGATTGATCATAAAGGACGATTGGAAGAAATCAATCAAGCAGATAGAGTTATTTTGAGCATACCTGTCAAAGATAGTTTGATCTTACTGCCACAATTGTTGGATCGACTAAGCGAAAATGCACTTCTATGGGATGTTGGATCGACCAAAGAAGAGCTGTGTAAAGTGGTCGAATCGCACCCAAAGCGCGATCAATATTTGGCCGCCCACCCCATTGCTGGTACAGAGTTTTCTGGACCCCAAGCAGCACATGAAGGTCTTTTTGACGGGAAGCCACAAATTTTATGTGAAGCCCAAAAAACCCGTCCCGATTTATTGATTTGGGCAAAAACCAGCTTTCGCCAAATGGGCATGTACCTGCGTTTTATGGAGGCCGATGATCACGATAAACACATGGCCTACGTTTCCCATTTATCTCATATAAGCTCTTTTATGCTAGGTAAAACTGTATTAGAACAAGAAGAAGACGAGCAAAATATTTTTGATTTAGCAGGAAGTGGATTTGAGTCTACCGTTCGCTTGGCAAAAAGTTCCCCAGATATGTGGGCCCCAATTTTTGAGCAAAACAAAACCAATGTACTTCGGATTTTATCCTCCTACATTGAGAATTTAGAGAATTTTAAACGCAAATTAGAGAATGATGACATTGCTGATTTGCACCAACAAATGAAACATACTAATCAATTAACAACAATCCTTAACGGGATTAAACACAACAATTAATTATGGAGAATACTCCCGCAATGCGCGAATGGTTGAACGATTTCGGTCTGTCGCATCCCTTAGTAATCGGTGGTCCATGTAGTGCCGAAACAGAAGAACAAGTAATGAAAATTGCTCACCAATTGAAAGATACCGATGTGACAGTATATCGCGCCGGAATTTGGAAGCCAAGAACACGCCCAGGAATGTTCGAAGGTGTAGGTGCAATTGGATTAAAATGGTTGCAACGTGTCAAGGAAGAAACAGGCTTGTTGACTGCTACAGAGGTGGCCAACAAAGACCATGTAAAATTGGCCTTGGAACACGATATAGATATTCTTTGGATTGGTGCGCGTTCAACAGTGAGCCCATTTATTGTTCAAGAAATAGCAGACGCACTAGAAGGGACAGAAAAAATTGTCTTGGTAAAAAATCCGGTCAATCCGGATGTTGCTCTTTGGCTTGGTGGTGTTGAGCGTTTATATACGGCCAACATCAAGAACTTGGGGTTGATTCATCGCGGATTTTCGGCCTATGGCAAATCAAAATACAGAAACAATCCTGAATGGCAAATTGCCGTTGAGGTGCAAAACAGGTTCCCTGATCTACCTTTAATTTGTGATCCTTCACACATTACAGGTAACCGTGAAATGATTTTTGATACCTGTCAAATGGCCTTGGACCTGAATTTTGATGGTTTGATGATTGAGAGTCACTGGGATCCGGACAATGCGTGGAGTGATGCTGCTCAGCAAGTTACACCCGAAAAATTAGTACATATTATGCGTGATTTAAAAATTCGTGCCGAAACAACCGACGAGGCCTCTTATCAAACGGCTTTGCAAAACTTACGTGCGCAAATAGACATAGCCGATCAGACCATTCTTGACACCCTAGGAAATCGGATGAAAGTAGCCGAAGCTATTGGGGAACTTAAGAAACAGAACAATGTAGCTGTGTTGCAAAACAAACGCTGGAATGAAATTCTTGGGAAAATGGTTTTGGAAGGAGAAAGCCGCGGTTTGTCTGAAGAATTTATATTGCGGATGTTTAAGGCGATTCATCAAGAATCAATCAATCACCAAGAACAGATTGTAAAAGCTTAAAACAAAAAACCGACACAAGTCGGTTTTTTTTATATATTGATTAAAATTTAACCCATTTAATCATGTCTTTTTCTAATTTATCACTGATGCGAGCAAGTCGAACCATGCTTTCCCCTTTTTGGGGTGTTGGGGTTTTGGTTGCTTTTGTTTATGTTCTTATTGTTGGGGTTCCCCAAAACTTACTGGATCCTTTTGGAGGGCTCTTTACTGGGCTTTTAGCTGGTCCTCTAACTCTGGGTTTAGCAATATTTTCTAGGTCTATCTTTAGAAACGAATCTCCGCATTTCAATCAGCTTTTCGATGGTTTTCGGGGTCCATTTTTCATC
>CAJQKN010000067.1 GCA_905478905.1 uncultured Flavobacteriaceae bacterium
CGCCACAGGCTATTCAAATTCATTTAATGACAATAAAAAAACGGAAGATAAGGGTTGGATTATACCAAACGATCAGATTCAATCAATGGGTTTAAATTTAAAACACAACCTTTCAGCGAATAAAAAATTTACTACTGCTTACAAACTTGGCAATTGGAGTGATGAAGGGATCGAGCAGATTTTTATCGATACTTTAAAAAGTAAAAGCAGTGTTTCCATTTTTCAAGGAGGGCCAAAACTTACCCGAGAGAACAATAGTTCACCAGAAAAGAGAATTACAGGTTTTAATGCAAAAATCCATGTGGGACCTGTTTTAAAAAAACAAATTCAACGTGGAGAAGGTTGGGCAAACATAAGTGATAACAAATGGGGAATTAGCATTGGAATAAAGAATTTTCTCAAAGAATACCCAAAAGAAATTCTATACAATGATTTAGAACAAGAGGCCATCGCTTATTTGTGGTCGCCAAATGCATCACCGATGAGTTTTGAACGCTCTGACTTAAAGCCAGACCAAGGTATGATTGCTAATTTCGCTGAGGGAATTACTAAGACCAGCGAACTGGTATATCACTTTCACAAAGCTAGTGTTGATAGAAATGAGTTGAAGGCTACCATGGCCTATTTCTTGAATCCTCCTGTGGCTAGTGCTGCCCCATCTGTTTATTCACATAGCGAGGTGTATGGAAAATTTTCTCCCAGAAGTGATGCAAATAGCGGTTACGAACGCTCAATAGATTACAAATTTCATTGGCAAAATTTTAATCAAGATTGGGAACCTTGGTATGGAATGTTTGACTACGGAGATCAAAAAAATATATTCTTTAAAGACCAATGGATTCGATGGGAAAATAACGAACCAGCGATTGATTTTATGTATTGGATGCAATTTATGCGGACAGGTGACCCCGTTTACTATCGCGCTGCAGAAGCAATGAGTAGACACACCATGGATGTAGATAACGTACATTGGCCCAAAGACCCCGAATATTATGGTGATACAAATGATGCGATTGATTTTTGGGAAATCGATAATGCTACTTCCACTGCTTCAAAAGCATCCCCTTATTTGGGAATTGGTAGAAGACATGCCTCTCAACATTGGTCTGCTCTACTCAGTGCACATGTTTGGAATCAAGGCTGGATAGCTTCTTATTATTTAACTGGGTATCATCGTGGTCTTGAAATTGCACGATTAACGGCAGATTCCTATTTACGCAGACAATGGGGGAATCATGGATTAACCGGGAGAAGATTGTATTTGTCCATATGGAATCTAGTAGAAGCCTGGGATGCAACCAAAGATCCCAAATATTTAAAAGATTTAGAAGATCGCGTAGAGCGTATGCTTTATTTACAAAATGGTGCTGATCAATACGATAGCTTTGTGATTGATCGCTATGGGTATTCTCAGGTTTATGTTTCCCATGGGTTGTATAAATATTATCAATTGACAAAAGACAATGCTGTTAAACAAGGGCTTATAAGACACGCTAGAGCAGTAAGAGATAATCCACCCTACAATCATGAATATGAGTCTTTACTCTCCACCATTCACAGTTTGTTAGTAGGGTATGAGCTTACAAAAGAGGAGAGCTTTTTAACGGTAGCCAAAATGCGTTCTGAATTGCTTCAATCTGATTCAGTTGAAAAGGACTTATATAGTTATGACACACAAAAATCGCTAGGAGATGCCTTGTTAAAGGCTTCTAGACTTCCCGACAATGGTGTGCTTACCAAACCCAGTGGGAGATTTATTTCCAATTGGAATCCATTGCAAGGTTTACGTGTGTTTGGTTGGACACATTTTTACAGCATACCTTGGTTAGAATATTGGTTAAATGAAGAAAAGAAATAAGCGTATTTTATTTAAGAGAAACGGGCTGATTATTCTCTTTTTGTGGTCTATTTCCTTATGGGGACAAAACAATTCTTCCCTTAAACAACAAATAGAATCCCATACCGATGGAGTGGGACTATGGTGGGCAGGTCACAATGGTTGGATCATTAAATCGAACGGCTTAGTTATTTCTACGGATATCCTTCTAAACTATGACAAAAGAAAACAGTCTCCGCCAATTAGCGAAGAAGAATTAGCCGAAGTATTGGATATTTCTTTTATTACCCATGGTCATAAAGATCATTTTGCCAGAAGTATTTCTAAAACCCTCCTTGAAAAATCAAGTTGTATTTTTGTGATTCCTCAGAGTTGTATTGCCATCGCTAAAGAATTGAATATTCCACCAGAGCGGATCATTGTTGCTAAACCTAGAGCACCTTTTGAGGTTTTAGGGGTAAAAGTTTCTCCACTTAGAGCCATCCATGGAAATTCAAATTTCGCGATATATTATAAGGCAAACCTTGAAGATTGTGGTTATGTTTTAGAAGTGGGTGGAAAACGATTTCTTCAACCTGGAGACAGTTTCCTTTTAGAGGATCACCTCATGGAGAAGAACATTGATGTGCTTTTCTTTTCTCCTACTGAACACAATATGCACATTAAAAACAGCCTAACTTTAATAAATGAATTAAAGCCAAAATACATTTTACCACAACATCACTCTACAGTTGTTGTCAACGAAAGCACTTTTTTCTGGGCGAAAGGATACCATCGAGAAGTGATGAGTCAACTCTCACCGGCACTAAAAAAACGATATTATATTTTAAAGCAGGGAGATAAAATTCAAATTGATTGAATTAGAAGAGCCATCTATCTAAAAATAAAATCGCTTAAAGGTCTCTATTGCCTCATACTCAGACATGCCTAAAAAATTATATTCTTTTGCGATTGACCTATTCAGGTCAGAGGTTCTTAGTAAAATACTGTTATTGTCTTCTTCCAACACAAGCAATTGATCAATCTGGGATTGATGTTTGTGAATTAAAGAGATTTTATGGTTGACTTGAGATGGACTCATTGGTACGGCCATATCGATATCTTGTAGATCCCAATGCTCCAACCCACCCTTATACATCCAAACCCAGCAATCTTTCATAAAGGGTTCCGACTGAAGTTCATTTATGGAGGATAAAAGAATTTCCCAACAAAGGCGTTGAGTTGAATGTGGGTCACCTAAATTACCTGCAGCAAAAATCTGGTGAGGTTTGATCTTTTGAATGAGTGAAGAAATGACTTTTAGGTCTTTCTTATTGGGGTTATTTTTTTTTGTGACCCCATTTTTATAAAAAGGCAGATTTAAAAAATGAACATTTTCTTTGGGTAGGTTTAGCAACCGAGCAGATTCTAGTGATTCACTTACACGAATAAAACCCTTTAATTCCCTTAAGGCGACAGAGTCTGTATGGCCTTCTTTTGTATTTAAAATCTCATCCTTTAATTGTTGAAAATTTATTTGATTGGGTTCAATTTGTAAGTACACTTCAATGTATCTCAAAGCATGTTCATTTGAAACACCTCTGCTTCCAGAGGTTTGGTAGGCAATGTGTACCTGATGTCCTTGTTCTATTAGCCTAGAAATCGTTCCACCCATACTGATTATATCATCAACAGGATGGGGACTAAAAATCAAACTTCTTTTGGAAGAAGGGTTTGCCCTCTCA
>CAJQKN010000068.1 GCA_905478905.1 uncultured Flavobacteriaceae bacterium
CGCTTCCCATCCATCAATAGGTAGCGTTCATAATCTCCAGAGGTCACCACAGCAGTATTTAGCAACGGAAACCAAGAAAAGACTTTATTCTTGTTTAAGGGATTAATAAGTCCAACTTGCCAAGGAGATCCATCGGGTTGTGTCCCCCATGCAGACATATCTCCCGAAGCGTTCACAATTCCAGCTTCTACTCCTTTTTCGAGAAGTAAGCTTTTTACACGATCAGCGGCATAGCCTTTGCCAATGGCACCAAAACCAATTTTCATTCCCTTTTCGAGCAAAAAAACAGTTTGCTTTTCAGTATCCATTTTTATTTTTTTAAAACCAATTTTAGCTACAGATGCCTCAACAACACTTGGAGAAGGAGGTGTTATCTCCTCTCCATTAAACGACCATAACTTATCCACAGAGGCATAGGAAAGATCAAAAGCTCCATCGGTTAAACGAGCTATGGTATTTGCTCGCAGGATCAAATCAAATAATTCTTTAGACACAACTTGAGAACGAATCCCAGCCATTTTATTCACTAACGAAGTTTGTGAATTTTTATCCCAGGAAGAAATTAACCGCTCAATACGATCAATTTCTGCAATACTCTCATCAATCAATTGCTGCGCATAAATGGGATTACTATGAACCAATGTAATCTCGAAAGAAGATCCCATTTTTTCAAATTTGCGCTGTATTACTTCTTGCGCTTGGCCATTTTTGACAAATAAAAAAGTGGTCGTCAACAAGACAAAAATATGCTTCATTTAAAAACCATTAATCTTTTCAATGTAGCTACTTACAGGAATTTTCTCATAGGCGAAAGCACCTAATTGCTTTTGCAAAGGAGAAAAAATTAGCACCCAAGGAAAGTATCCTTTGGCATTATACTGCTCAGCCAATGCTTCATTGGCCTCTTGCATTGCGGGAGATAATTTATTTTTCTTCCGTTTGGGGAAGTCAGCGCGATAGAGGATCAACTTTTCATTCGCATAAGCAATAAATGCTTTGTCTAGCCAGACTTCTTTTTCAAGTTTTATGCAGGGTATACACCAATCGGAACCAGAAAAAACCAAGACGATTTTTTTGTTTTCAACCCCAGCCTTTTGGACTGCAGTATCCCAAGAAGATTCCCAATTTTGTGCATTTAAAGAAATGCAAATTAGGAGAAGAAAAATCGTCAATCGTTGTTTCATTGTGCGGTTCTTCTTTCATAGGAAAAGCCACCTTGTTTATTTGTTGCCCAAGAGGTTATTTTAATTTCAATAAAGATATCATCTTCTACCAGATGAAGTACCATGGGAATACCCACTGCATTTTTGGGTTTCTGGTTTGGTGCAGCATTTCTAAAAGAGGTAAATGTCAAATCGTCGATGTCTGTATAGTTTCCCTGTGCCCAGGCTGTTCCGGCCGGGCTAGTGCCATCAGATGCGTTACTTTCAGTCACAATATTATAAATTTGACCTTGTCCCGTTGGCGTATTATTTCCGCGTGTAATCCAAACTCTATCTGTTATCCTATCTTGATTGGCTTCGTTGTTAGGATCACCTCCATTGGGCTTAGAAAAAGTAATGATATCACCTTGCCATAGGGTTCTACTTGACCCAGTATTTTCATCTACATCTGTCAGTGATATTGTGACATTGGCATCTTTTGTAACTGCACCTGCACTCACTCTAACAACAGCTGTCAAGCTGGTAACTGTTTCAAAATCAAACAAACTTGCATCGGCTACGGTCAGTTGTCCATTGCTGGCGTTAATAGCAATCGCTCCGGCAACACTTTGAGAGGTGATGGCATAAGTCACTGTTCCAGAACTAGCCGACCCCTGAACTGTTCCAAGAACAGCATTTGCTGCGGGATTTTCAGCAATTGTAATCGATAAATCACTTACTGTGATGGTTATTGGAATAGGCTCTGGCGTTGAGGGCGCTTGATAACCCCCTTCATCGTCTCCTTTGCTGCATTTAAATAGTAGAATTGAACAAATTAGTAAATAAGTGAAATTAGTAAGTTTCTTCATCGTCAAGTTTTTATAAAGATAAAGAAGTAAATTCCTTTACAAAAATTTTGTTTACCTTTTTTTAAGAATTAATAAACAAAATTACCGTAAATGCTTTGAATGGTCAATTGCTTTGCTTGAGCACTTTCTACACGGCCAATAATTTGAGCCTCTACACCAAATGATGAGCTAATGCTGATGATTTCCTCCGCAATGTTGGCTGGAACATATAGTTCCATTCGGTGTCCCATATTAAAAACTTCGTACATTTCTTTCCAACTCGTTCCCGATTCTTCTTGAATCATTTTAAAAAGAGGAGGCGTAGGAAATAGGTTGTCTTTAATCACATGAACATCATCCACAAAATGTAGAACTTTGGTTTGCGCTCCTCCACTGCAATGCACCATGCCGTGAATTTTAGACCGATCGATTCTGCTGAATATTTTTTTAATGACTGGCGCATAGGTACGAGTTGGAGAAAGCACCATTTTTCCAGCATTTAAGGGAGCATCCTTTACGTTATCGGTCAAGGATTTCGAACCGGAATAAACGAGGTCTTGGGGAACAGTCGCATCAAAAGTTTCGGGATATTTATCTTTTACTGAAGCATTGAACACATCGTGGCGTGCAGAGGTCAGGCCGTTACTTCCCATTCCCCCGTTGTATTCTGACTCATAATTTGCCTTTCCAAAAGAGGACAAACCAACGATCTGGTCTCCTGCTTGAATGTTGGCATTATCAATGACCTCAGAACGTTTCATTCGTGCAACCACCGTAGAATCAACAATGATGGTTTGTACCAAATCACCAACGTCTGCTGTTTCTCCTCCAGTGCTTTTAATGGAAACACCATGCTTCGCCAAATCGTTGATCAATTCTTCAGTTCCATTGATAATCGCTGCCAGAACCTCTCCAGGGATGCGTTGCTTATTTCGTCCAATGGTCGAGGAAAGTAAAATGTTTTCTGTAGCGCCAACACAAAGGAGGTCGTCAATATTCATGATTAAAGCATCTTGAGCTATGCCTTTCCACACGGAAAGATCGCCGGTTTCCTTCCAATAAGCATAGGCCAAAGATGACTTAGTTCCTGCACCATCG
>CAJQKN010000069.1 GCA_905478905.1 uncultured Flavobacteriaceae bacterium
CCATTCCAGCAACATCTCCAACATTATCTCCAACATTATCTGCAATCGTTGCTGGGTTTCGGGGATCATCTTCAGGGATTCCCGCTTCAACTTTTCCAACTAGGTCAGCACCAACATCAGCAGCTTTGGTATAAATACCTCCACCCACACGAGCAAACAAAGCAATCGATTCTGCTCCTAAAGAGAAACCTGCTAGGGTTTCAAGAACAATCGTCATATTATCGTAAAAAGTTCCGTCTTGCCCCATGAATTGCCCAATAAAGAACATGAATAACAAAGTAAGACCTAAGACTGCTAAACCTGCAACACCAAGTCCCATAACAGTTCCTCCACCAAAAGAAACTTGTAAAGCTTTGGGTAGACTAGTTTTAGCCGCTTCAGCTGTTCTTGCATTTGCTTCTGTGGCAATACGCATTCCTATATTTCCGGCAAAGGCAGAGAATACTGCTCCTAAAATAAAGGCGGGAACAATCATCCAGCTAGTCGTATCTACAGCTAATGAAATACCATAAAGTGCAACTGAGGCTATGATAACAAAAATAAACAGTAAGCGATATTCAGCATTTAAAAAGGCTAACGCCCCTTCTTTAATGGCGGTTGAAATTTCGATCATGCGTTCGCTACCTGCACTTTGCTTTCGCACCCAACTGGCACGGATTAACATATAAGCGAGTCCAATTAAAGAAAGAACTAAGGGTATGTAAATAATATTTGATTCCATAAAAAATGTTGGTTAGTCTATTTAACGCAAGTGAGCTTGCAATGATTATTTTTATTTATTGTGATACATTACTTTTTTAACTGAATTAATCACATCTTCACTGTTAGGCAACCATTCGGCCAACAAAACAGGTGAAAAAGGAGCAGGTGTATCAGCGGTGTTAATTTTTTCAATGGGGGCATCCAAATAGTCAAACAATTGGCTTTGTACTTGATAGGTAATCTCGGTAGCGACATTTCCAAACGGCCATGCCTCTTCAAGAATTACCAAACGATTTGTTTTCTTAACTGAAGTCATGATTGCTTCATGGTCCATTGGACGAATCGTTCTTAAATCAATTATTTCGCATTCAATTCCTTCTTCTGCCAAAATATCTGCAGCTTTGTAGGCTTCTTTAATTATTTTTCCAAACGAAACAATGGTAACATCTGTCCCCTTACGCTTGATGTCCGCAACACCAATAGGAAGAATATATTCTTCTTCTGGAACCTCTCCTTTGTCTCCATACATTTGCTCGGACTCCATTAAAATGACGGGGTCATTATCACGAATGGCTGCTTTGAGCAATCCTTTTGCATCATATGGATTGGACGGAACAATTACTTTCAGGCCTGGACAATTTGCATACCAGCTTTCAAAAGCTTGCGAATGTGTCGCCGCTAATTGACCTGCAGAAGCCGTTGGTCCACGAAAAACGATTGGACAGGGAAACTGACCTCCAGACATTTGTCTAATTTTTGCAGCATTGTTGATGATTTGGTCAATCCCAACCAAAGCAAAATTAAAGGTCATAAATTCTATGATTGGACGGTTACCTGTCATGGTAGAACCAACGCCAATTCCCGCAAAACCTAACTCAGATATGGGGGTATCTATTACGCGCTTTTCTCCAAATTCATCTAACATTCCTTTAGAAGCCTTATAGGCACCATTGTATTCTGCGACTTCTTCACCCATGAGATAAATACTTTCATCTCTTCTCATTTCTTCTGTCATTGCCTCCGCAATGGCTTGTCTGAATTGAATTGTTTTCATGACAATTAATATTTGACGGCAAATTTAAGACTTTCATGGGATATGAGATTCATTTAACAGCGTTATTCTACAGGATTTTTCTATACAATACTTCAACGCTTTACATTTAATTCATTTTCTTTGTTATAAATCAGCGTAAAAAATATGGATCTTGTAAAATTAACAATCAAAGGTATTTCCTATAGCCAAGCTCAAAGTGGAGCCTACGCATTGATTTTAAGTGAGTTAGATGGAAATCGAAATTTACCTGTAATCATTGGGGCCTTTGAAGCACAATCTATTGCAATTGGTTTAGAAAAAGAAATCAATCCTCCACGTCCCATAACACACGATTTGATGGCACAGTGTTTTGAACGTTTTAAAATTATTGTCAAGCAAATCATCATCCACAAACTAGTAGATGGTGTGTTTTATTCGAGTTTAATTTGTGAACGCGATGAGATTGAAGAAATTATCGATGCCCGAACATCCGACGCTGTGGCGCTATCCATTCGCTTTGATGCACCCATTTTTACCTATGAGAATATTTTGGCAAAAGCATCATACACTGATGGAGAACAGTCTGGAGGAACGGGACATGATGATCACGAATGGATCAAGAACTTTATTCAGGAACAGAATCCACAGAAATCAATAATTCATGAGTTGGAAAAAACGCCTACTGATGAATTAAAAAAGCTTTTGGCCAAATTGGTGAAAAAAGAGGATTATGAGTCTGCCGCTAAAGTTAGAGACGAATTATCCAAACGCGGAGAGGACGAATAGGAAATCAAGTTTATTAACTACTTTTTTGAATAACTATTTTGATCTTCTTGGCAATCAGAACAGAGAAGTAATTATTTTTGAACAAAGCTCATTGCCATGCAACAATACTTAGATTTAATTCGACATATCAAAACCCATGGAGTTACCAAAACAGATCGAACTGGAACAGGGACTCAGAGTGTTTTTGGGTATCAAATGCGGTTCGACCTATCCAAAGGCTTCCCAATGGTGACTACCAAAAAACTACATTTAAAATCAATCATTCACGAATTATTATGGTTTTTAAAAGGCGAGACAAACATTGCTTATCTCCAAGAAAACGGTGTTAGAATATGGAATGAATGGGCAGACGAAGAAGGTAATTTAGGGCCGGTTTATGGTCATCAGTGGCGCAACTGGAATAGTGAAGAAATTGATCAAATAAAAGACATTATTCACACCCTAAAAACAAGTCCTGATAGTCGACGGATGTTGGTCTCTGCTTGGAATCCAAGTGTGCTCCCAGACACCTCCAAAAGCTTTGCAGAGAATGTAGCCAATAACAAAGCTGCGCTTCCACCCTGTCATGCCTTCTTTCAGTTTTATGTAGCCGATGGGAAACTGTCTTGTCAGTTGTATCAACGCAGTGCAGATGTTTTTTTAGGCGTTCCATTTAATATTGGTTCCTATGCGCTGCTCACCATGATGATGGCGCAAGTTTGTGATTTATTACCCGGAGATTTTGTACACACCTTTGGCGATGCGCACATTTACTCCAATCATAAAGAGCAAATTGATTTACAACTGAGCAGAACGCCAAGAGCTTTGCCTACCATGAAAATAAAC
>CAJQKN010000070.1 GCA_905478905.1 uncultured Flavobacteriaceae bacterium
GAATATACTAAAACCCCATTTATTATGGGGTTTTTTTGATTGGTTAGCAAGGTTGATTTTTAGCTGCTTTTCTAAAACCTATGGCCAGTAACAGTTTGATGATCTTTTTTAAGATAAAATCCCCTCTACATGAACTGTTGAGGGGATTTATTAAAATAGAGGTCTTTTGCTTAAAGAGCTGTAAAAATAAAGTCAGTCTTTTTCGCTAAACTAAAACTTCAATGAGTAACCTAATTGAAAGGTAGTTCCAATTCTCCTTTGTGAATATAGGGCAGGAGTTAAGCTGAAAAATTCATACTGACTCTCTCTATAATCATCTAAAATGTTATTTATTTGAAGCGTAAACACCTGTTGATTGTTTGGACCAAATCTCTTTTTAGCTACAAAATTCAATGCATTAAAGGGTACACTAAATATATCTGCAACGTTGTCATTTCCTACAAGTTGAAGTGTTTTTCCCTGCACATTATATAAAAGATTAAATTCCGCATTGTTGTTTTTTGAAATATAATTCAAAGAACTGTTAATCAGATAGGGAGACTGTCCTTGCAACTGTCTGTAGTTTTTTAGGCTTTCTCCTTCTGGAAGTCTAAATTCACGCGTGGCCTTTTCATCTTCGCTAAGAATCAATCTTGATTCAATAAGTGAAGCATTAAGATTAAATGATAAAGTGTTTTTTTCTGTGTTTAAAAACTTCTTTCTGATTTCAAGTTCGACACCATAAACTTGGGCTTCTTCGTTATTATCGGCCCAAAAGAGATTTGGATCTCTATTGTAATTTTGAACTTCAATAGGGTCTTGGAAGTTTTTATAAAAAAAGCTGAAGGCAACAAAGTCTCCATCATCATCATATCGCTCATATCTTAAATCAACATTTGATATATAGGTAGGGGTTAAGGTTGGATTCCCAAAAAATTTAGTTGTCAAGACAGGGTCATACAATACAATACTAGACAGTTCTTTAAAAGAAGGTCTTGCGGTTGTTCTATAGAATGATGCGCGAAATTTTCTATTATCATTTACAGAGTAGATTAGATTTGCCGAAGGGAAAAAGTCTGTGGTGTTGATAAACTCATCATTGTCAAATGTGATATTACCAATAGTTGTCCCGGTATAATTGATTATGTATTTTTCAACGCGAACACCGACAAAAGCTTTAAATTTTTCTGAAAAATTCAATTCTTCTGAAATAAATCCACCGTATTTATTGTTTTCTGATATGTATTGATTTTCTTCTTGGAAAGCACCATATACATAGGCTCCTGTTGGATTGTTGATCGACCAATAATTATTGAACATATTGTTTGGATCACCATTCAGTTGTGCTGTATCTCCTTCAAATGCAACTTCAAAATAATCAGATTCAAAGGTTCTTTTTTTGTTTAAATAGAACACACCAAATTCAGATTGAGCGTTTATTTTTCCCAATGAATGCTTTAATTTAAAATTCAATCGACTATTGAGGGCATTTTCATCTAAGCTTCTCCAGATTCTAGAAGGGAATCCAACTAAATTCCTACTAAAACGATACACCCCATTGTTAACTCCAAAAATGGAGGTTTTTAAATCTTTGTCTTCCGATTTTACAAAAGTTGGGGCTACTTTAAACCCTATATTTATTTTTCCTTCATTGAGCACCCATTTTGCACTGAATGGATAGCTAATTACTTGTCGTTGTACATAGGATTTTGTTTGTCCTTCACCATCGTATGGATTTTCTATATATTCTGCATAAGAACCTTTAACAGAAGTTGATTCCCCATTTTGTACATATAAACCGGTTAATTTATATTTTGCATTTTTTGTGATAAAGGTTACCCCAAGCAAACCGTTAACATATTTTTGATCATTTCCTAATCTACCTTGGTTTAATCTTTCTTCAGTAAATTCAGTAGTACTAAATGCATATCTCGATTCTATATAATTTTCAAAAAAAGAAACTTCAGAACGGTAGTTTAAGGCTGAAATAAATCCTATCCTATTATCTTGGCCAACATCATAACTATTACTTGCCGACAAAGCGATGTTATAGTTTGGTAAGCTTTGTTTTTCAGCAACATTTAAATCACTATCAAATTCAGGGGTGTAATATTGAAGACTATTACTTTCTGGATTGGAAGTGTCAGGTAAAGGAAGACTCACATTTCTGTTAATTGGAAGTGCTCGATAGCCGTCATCAAATCCAAATATATCTGTTGCACTTCCTTTATCATAAATATAGTTATCATTAAAATGCATTGTAGCATTATATCCAAACCCTACAGAGATTGAATATTCTGGTTTAATGCTAAAATCTTTTAAATTTAAATCTACAATCCCTCCGCTAAAATCTGCATCATAAGAGGCGTTTCCTGATTTTATAACTTGAACATTTTCCAAAAGATTGGTAGGAAAAATATCTAATTGCAGCGTATTTTTATCGGGATCTAGTCCAGGCAACTCCATACCCCCTAATATGGTTTTAGAATAACGATCTCCTAATCCTCTCACGTAAACAAACTTTCCTTCTTGAACAGAAACTCCTGGTACCCTTCTTACGGCAGATGCTACATCGCCGTCTCCTGCTTTTTTAATGCTTTCTATGGAAATCGCATCCATCAAAACGACAGCATTTTTTTGAATGTTGAGCACAGCAACCTCACTGTTTTTGGATAAGGTAGTGGTAACAATAACTTCACCAAGATTTTCAGCAGCAGGCGCAAGTGTTATTTCGATGGTGAAAGAATCACTTTCAGCAATGTTGATTTCAGATATTTTTTTTGTTTGATAACCCACAAATGAAGTTTCCAAGAGGTATATACCATCATTTAGATCTTCAAAAACAAATTTGCCATCAAAATCTGAGGAAACTCCTCCTATTTTTATTTCATTGTCACCCTCTTGAACATAAAGTACTACAGATGCAAAAGGCAAAGCACCACCAAATTCTCCATCGATAATTGTCCCTTCAATTATTTTTTGAGCGTAGATAGATTGAAAAGAAATTAGGGAGAAAAAAAGCAGATAAATAATGTTTTTCATAATTGGTATTTTACGTAAAAAGGTCCCCTTAAAAAGGGGACCAATTCAATGGTATATATTTAAAATAAATGGTTAAACTTTTAGAAAGAAGCTGACCATGCAGTCCATCCACCAAATTCATCTGGATCTGCTCCTTCAGAACCAACTAAACTAGATCTATCAGCAAGTATAGTACACCAGCTAGCAAATGCAGTATTAACATCTGTATAACCACTAGAGTCTACAGTGTTTCCACCAACAATTTGAGCTTGAGTCGATGCACCAATGTAAGTAAAGTCATCGAAGATAATATACTCAGTTCCAGCAGCAGCAGTCCCAAACGATTGGTGAACCCCAGTTGCTACACCTTTGTATGTCCCGTGATTATTTTTCATTGATTCTAAACCTGAATCAGCCTCTCTTCCAGCTGCTACATTAACAAGAATGTTGTTAAATGTTGAGCTTAAGTTTTCTTTTAACTGTCCAAGTTGAGGAGTGTCCTCAGAAGTGTTAGCACCAGAGTAACGGATGTTAACAGTTACATTTTGCGTTACATTTTTTCTTCCTAATGCTGCACGTGGTCCGTCATATTCGAAAGCATTATCTGTATAATCTAGTATTTCAATAACAGCATTATCAATCGTTCCAGACCATCCCTCGTCAGTATCAAGTGAATCATCTTTCGCTCCAGTAACCACTACATTGGATAAATTAACGCTACCTCCAAAAATTTCTATTCCGTCATCATCAGAACCGAAGCACTCAACGTGATTAATGGTAGTACCAGATCCAACTCCACCAAGAGTTAATCCTTGGATCTCGTTACCTGGAGCAAGTGAAATACCTGTATGTCTGATAGAAACATAATTGATTGTACCAGAATTGTCGGCATCATCAGAACCACCGTATTTATTCCATGTTTCACCAGCTGGAGGATCAATTCCTTCGATTGGACGCTCCTCACCACCTTCATGAGAGATCAACGCTTTCCCTAAGACAATTAGTCCACCCCATTTTCCTCTATCGCTAGCAGTTCTGTTAGAACTAACAACTCTTCTGTTGGCAATATCTTGACGTGTAAGCTGATCATTGATGTCGGTCATTACGATTGGTGCAGCAGCAGTTCCGTTAGCATTAATTGTACCACCTCGCGCAATGATTAAAGCAGTAGCGTCATTGAAAAGACCTGAACGTGCTTTAACGAGTGTTCCAGCTTCGATGTTTAGAGTAGCACCATCCATTACAACTACTTTTCCACCTATGATATAAGTTGTATCAGATGTCCAGTTAATTGTTCCAGTTAATTTTGTAATTTCTCCAGTTGCACCAACTTCTTCAACTGTGTTAGCGTTTTGTGCAGCCAGTGCTTGAGCAACAGCTTCTTCAACACTTATACCACTATCGATTGCAGCTATAACTGCAGTTGTTACTTCGGAAGCGATCTGAGTTGATGAAGGAATGTTTGCATCTGCAAGTGCAGCGGCAACAATACGAGCAACATCTGCTTCGGTTAAGGCGTCGGCATTATCATCGTTGTCACAAGAGGTGAAAACGAGTAATGCGCTTAAAAATAGTAGAGAGAATTTTTTCATTTTTATTTGTTTAAAAAAGTTTCCGTAAAAGTATGGGAGATATCGAGTGGGATGTTTAATTTAAAGTTAAAAGACCCCCCTTATTGTTTAACTTAATGTTAAGAATACATTAACCGAATAATTTTAGCCTGTTATTTATACCTTAACATATATGAGATCATGCAATACCAAATCAACTTAGCACAACCTCTCCAAAATAAGGCTTTGAAAACACAACACAGCCGCTAAGTAACCCTCTTTTGTTTTATGATATTGCTGCATAAAATTTGGACGATCTTCTTAGTGCTGCTAGTAGGCTAAATTTAGGATTTGTCATTTTTATAGACCTTTACATTAAAGGAGTTGATTTTTCGGGCATTCAACTCTTGACAAAAAATGCAAGCTTCTGAAATCACTGGGCAGTGTTTTTGACGAGATTTCATTTATTTCCTTCCTACAGAAAAGAACATCAGCGGCTTACTTATTCGACATCACAATTGATTTCCAGTAAAACGGGAAAGCTTAGGTAGATTGATCAACAAAGTATTGTCTTTTCGGGTAGATTTTTTTGGCATTGTATTTGATTAAATTCTTTTAAAGGTCTCTTTTTTAGTCCTTGAAAGAACGATCGAAATTAAAGTTGATAGTCTTTTGCAAAATTTTATTGTAAATCATATTTTTTTATATCTTTAAACCCTTAACAATAAAGAACAAAAATCACTTAAAATGAAAAAATTATTTGTTTCCCTTGTAATGAGCATGTTCATGGCAACCACAGCCGTTAATGCCAATACAGTTTATCTAAACAATCTTACTATTTCAACGATTGTTCAAGAAGACGAGCAAGCTGATGTAGCCGCAGAAGCTTCTTTCACACAAGAATTGAAAACACGTTTTATCGAAGGAGGCCCAGGATTTATGGGAATCGTTTTAATATGTTTGATCCTTGGTTTAGCAATTGCTATCGAAAGAATTATCTTTTTAAACCTCGCTTCAACAAATACAAAGAAATTAACTGATGGTGTTGAAGAAGCCTTATCAAGCGGTGGTGTAGAAGCTGCCAAAGAATTGTGCCGTAATACCAAAGGACCTGTTGCCTCAATTTTCTACCAAGGACTAGATCGTGTAGACGAAGGAGTTGATAGTGCAGAGAAGGCAGTTGTTGCATACGGTGGTGTCCAAATGGGACAATTAGAAAAAAATGTTTCTTGGATTTCTTTATTTATCGCCTTGGCACCAATGCTTGGTTTCATGGGAACAGTAATTGGAATGATCCAAGCATTTGATAAAATTGAAGCAGCAGGAGATATGCAGCCATCATTAGTTGCTGGGGGGATTAAAGTTGCCCTTCTAACCACTGTATTTGGTCTTGTTGTAGCGATTATTCTTCAAGTTTTCTACAACTACATTGTTGCAAAAATCGATGGCATTGTTAACGATATGGAAGATGCTTCCATTACATTAGTTGACATCCTTGTGGCGCACAAGAAGTAAGAACCTTCCTTTAAACAATGTAAATTATGAATTTTCAAAAAATAGTAAAAATCGTTGCGGGTATTTTCGGTGTTCTAGGGGTCGTTTTTCTTCTTAGAATCATGAGTGCTGGTGATGAAGAAATAAAAATGGCTGCTTCTATGGGAGACTATGGAACAGTATCGCCATTGATTAGCATTGCACAACTCATACTTGTTATAGCTGTTGCAGCTACCGTAATCTTTTCTTTAGTTACTTTATTTGGTGACAAAGAAAAGCTAAAAAAAGCAGTCATCTCTATTGGCTTCTTATTGGTGGTTGTTGGACTTGCATTTGCATTGTCTAGCGGTGAAGAAACTCCCTTAAAAGACGGAGAAGTACTTTCTGCTGCCGGCGCTCGCTGGGTAGAAACAGGTATTCGTGTGTTCTATTACCTTGCCATTATAGCAATTGGTTCTATGGCCTATGCAGGAGTTAAACGTTTAATTAATAGATAAGATATGGCAAAAAGAGCTGCACCTGAAGTAAATGCAGGGTCGATGGCAGACATCGCTTTCTTGCTATTGATTTTTTTCCTTGTAACAACAACGATTGAAACCGATTCTGGGATAAACCGTAAGTTACCTCCAACCGATGAGGTTGTCGATCCACCTGTCATTAAACAACGTAATATTTTTACGGTGGTGGTTAACAAAGACAATCGCCTTTTGGTAGAAGAAGAGTTAATGGATATTAGCGAATTACGCGAAGCGGCGATAGCCTTTCTAGACAACGGCGGTGGTCAAGGTGAAGAAGCCTGTGATTATTGCAAAGGAAAAAGAGACACCAGTTCATCGGATAATCCAGAAAAAGCAATTATTTCATTAAAGAACGACCGAGAAACATCGTATAAGGTGTATATCGCTGTTCAAAATGAACTAGTAGCTGCCTACAACGACCTTCGTGATCGTGAGTTTGCACTTCTTAATCCAATGGCAGGAATGACGTATACCGAAGCGCAAAAACGATACAGCGATCCGAGATCAACGGCTACAGAAAAGGCTAAGCTTAAGCCCTTGTTAGACGAAGTGAAGAGTATGTATCCGCAAAAGCTCTCCGAAGCCGAGCCAAGTAAAACCAATTAAAAACTCAACGTATGTCAAAATTTAAAAAGAAAAAAGGAGGCGAGTTGCCAGCAATTTCAACGGCTTCCCTTCCAGATATCGTTTTCATGCTTTTGTTTTTCTTTATGGTAGCTACCGTTATGCGGGACAGTACCTTAATGGTTCAAAACTCGCTTCCAGCTGCCGATCAAATCCAAAAATTGGATAAGAAAGACAGGGTAATGTATATTTATGCTGGAAAACCCTCGGGGAGATATTCAGATAAATATGGATCTCAAGCGCGCATTCAGTTAAACGATAAGTTTGCCGATGTGGGAGATGTAGCTGCTTTTGTTCTGGCGGAACGCGCCTCCAAGCGTCAAGAATTACAGAATGTACTTACCACTGCCTTAAAAGTAGATGGAGAAACCAATATGGGATTGATTACCGATATTAAACAGGAATTACGTAAAGTAAATGCCTTGAAAATCAACTATACAACACGTGTAGGAGATTACACCCAAAATATCAACTAATCTTTTTATTGAAAGATAAAGAGGCTGTCTGAAAAAGAGTAAAACGGTTCTGCTGAATTTATATCAGCATCTTAAAGGACTGTTTTCATTGTATTTTAGTATCTGAAATGAGTTTAGATTGACATAAATATAATTTTTCAGCCAGTCTTTTTTTATGCTTCCTTTTTCAAAATTGTACCTTTACCCCATGAGAGCAATTTTCTTCCTCTTTTGTTTTTTTTATATGGGTCTTCTATGGGGGCAAGAAAAAGATAGTCTGTCGTATAATGAAGATCAATTTTATATTGATGTAAACTTCATCATTCAGTCCAGCGATGTTAATCCGTTTCAAGAAAATGGATTCTCGCGTAGTATTCATGCAGGATTTTTACGCGACTTTTCATTTACAAAGGAGGGCGATAAAGCAATCGCAATCGGATTAGGATACGGTTATGAACGTTTGGTCAATAATCTAAACATTCGAAAAAACGAAAATCAGCTTAGTTACTCCTTTCCAACCAACGGAATTTCTTTACGTAATTCGTTTTCTGTTCATCAACTTCAATTACCCATTGAGTTAAGATGGCGAACATCTACAATAGACAATTATCGTTTTTGGCGTATTTATTTGGGTTATCGTTTGAGTTATCATTTTATGCCAACCTATAAACCCTTTTTCGGACGATCGTTTTCAATAAAAAATCAGATTGAGCAATGGCAGCATTCCCTTTCTCTTTCGGTTGGTTTTAATACCTGGAATTTGCGTTTCTCCTATGGTCTAACGCCTTTTTTGGCGAAAACTGTTCAAACTCAAGAAGGAATACGTCCTAAGGTTTATCCAGTCCAAGTTGGTTTGATTTTTTACCTGTTATAATTCTTTTCGCAGGCGAGCAACAGGGAAGTGCATTTGCTCTCGGTACTTAGCCACAGTTCTTCGTGCAACCTTATAGCCTTTGGTGAGTAATTCTTTTGATAAGGCATTGTCGGCCAATGGTTTTTTCTTATCCTCTTGTTCGATTAGGGTGCGTAATATCTTTTTAATTTCTATTGTTGAAACTTCTTCCCCCTCCGAATTGGTCAAGGATTCAGAGAAAAAAGTTTTCAATAGTTTCGTTCCATAGGGTGTATCTATATACTTACTGTTTGCTACCCTTGAAATGGTTGAAATATCCATTTGAATTGCTTCAGCTATATCTTTTAAGATCATTGGCTTTAGCATACGTTCGTCTCCAGTAAGGAAGTAATCAAATTGATGTTTTACAATGGCGTTTATGGTGAGTTGAAGGGTTTGATGGCGTTGTTGAATGGCGTCGATAAACCACTGTGCTGCATCTAATTTTTGCTTGATGAATTGAACCGCTTCTTTTTGTGATTTAGATTTTACCGAGGCTTCTTTGTAACCCTTCATCATTTCTTGGTAGGTGGAAGAAACGTGTAATTCAGGAGCATTTCTTCTGTTAATGCTTACATTGATTTCACCATTGTCTATGGTGAGCAAAAAATCTGGAACGATATGGGTGTTTTGAAATACTCCAGACATTGTTCCCCCTGGTTTGGGGTTAAGTTTTTCGATTTCGTCCAATCCTTGTTTGAGTAAATTTTCATCCACATCAAACTTATCTTGCATTTTGGTGTAATGCTTTTTTGAAAAAAGTTCAAAAGCTTCATTAATGATTTTACTCGCCATGATGATGGATACACTTAATTCTTTTCGTTCTAATTGAAGCGATAGGCATTCTTGCAGATCTCGAGCACCAACTCCAGGTGGATCGATAGCTTGTATTTTTTCCAAGACATCTTCAATCTCACTAGCTTCTACAATTAGGCTTTGCGTAAAGGCCAAATCGTCCATTAAATCCTCAATCGATCTTCTTAGGTAGCCACTTTCATCGATACTACCAACAATAAATTCTGCGATAATTTCTTCTTTTTCAGAAAGGATTAAGGATCCTATTTGGGATGAAAGCATTTCATGAAAACTTATGCCCCCCGATATAGGAGTACTTTTTTCATCATCATCAGAACTGTAGTTATTTGCATTTAAACGATAGGAGGGAACTTCATCATCACTCAAGTAAGCATCTATATCAATGTCTTGGGTATCGATTACTTCGGCACTTTCTTCATATTCGTTTTCATACTGATCTTCTTGATCAACCTCTTCTTTCCCGGTTTCTAGTGCAGGGTTTTCTTCTAGTTCGTTCTGTAAACGCTGTTCAAAGTCAAGTGTAGGGAGTTGAATCAACTTCATTAACTGAATCTGTTGCGGAGACAGTTTTTGTGATAACTTGAGATGAAGTTGTTGTTTTAGCATAATATGGGGAGTCTTATCTAAAGGTAAGAAAACTTATCGAATGATTAAAAAGATGCATTTTGTGGTGTACGCGGAAATGGAATTACATCACGTATATTCCCCATTCCAGTAGCAAAAAGTACCAGACGTTCAAATCCTAAACCAAAGCCACTGTGAGGTGCTGATCCAAACCTACGCAGGTCTAGATACCACCATAGTTCTTCTTCTTCAATTCCCATGGCTTTTATTCTTTCTTTCAACACATCGAGACGTTCTTCTCTTTGCGAACCTCCAACCATTTCCCCAATACCGGGAAACAGAATATCCATGGCACGAACCGTTTTTCCATCCTCATTCATGCGCATGTAGAAAGCTTTGATTTTGGCAGGATAGTCAAACAATATAACAGGGGTTTTAAAGTGTTTTTCAACTAAATAACGTTCGTGTTCACTTTGTAAATCAGCCCCCCATTCTTCAATGATGTACTTGAATTTTTTCTTTTTATTTGGTTTGCTGTTTCGCAGAATGTCGATAGCTTCTGTATAGCTTACTCGTTTAAAGTCATTGTCAACAATAAATTGAATTTTTTCAAGTAATCCCATTTCCGATCGTTCTAATTTGGGTTTACTGTTTTCTTCTTGGGTATAGCGTTCATCCAGAAAAGTGAGATCTTCTTGGCAGTTTTCGAGTGCATAGGTCAATACGCTTTTGATAAATTTTTCAGCCAAATCCATATTGTCATTCAGATCAAAAAAGGCCATTTCTGGTTCAATCATCCAAAACTCTGCAAGGTGTCGGGTGGTGTTAGAGTTTTCGGCACGAAAGGTAGGGCCAAAGGTATAGACCTCGCCAAGTCCCATGGCATAGGTTTCTGCTTCCAATTGCCCAGAAACAGTTAGATGTGTTTCTTTTCCAAAAAAATCTTGCGTAACGTCCACATTTCCATTTTCGTCCAAGGGAGGGTTTTTGGCATCCAAGGCACTCACACGAAACATTTCTCCTGCTCCTTCAGCATCGCTTCCCGTGATAATTGGAGTATTTACATAATGAAACCCCTCTTCTCTAAAAAATTTATGCACTCCAAATGACAGGGCAGCACGAACTCGCATTACAGCACTAAAGGTTGCTGTACGAACACGCAAATGAGCTTTCTCACGAAGAAATTCAAAGCTGTGTTTTTTGGGTTGGATCGGATAGCTTTCAGGGTCTGCAGTACCATAAATCAATAGGTCTTCTACTTGAATTTCTGCTGTTTGTCCCTTTCCTTGACTTTCGATGTATCGACCAGTTACTTTCAGGGCTGCGCCAGTCGAAACCTCTTTCAGAAGTGCTTCATCAAAATCTTCAAAATCAACAACACATTGTAAATTTCCCAAAGTTGATCCATCATTAAGTGCGATAAATCTATTGGCACGAAAAGTTCTAACCCATCCTTGGACGGTAACTTTTTGACCTTCTGGAGCTGTCTCGAGCAGCGCTTTTATTTTTACTGACATGTTGAAAATTTGATGCAAATATACGCTATCCGCTTAATTATTTAATTTTTCCTTTCGATGCTTTTTTATCTTCTATCGGATCAATTATTTGAATTTTAGGTGCCTTCAATACCTCTTCGTTGGCGACGGTATCTTTAAGGGAAATCAATAAAGAGGGAAGGAGAACCAAATTGGCCAACATGGCAAACAATAAGGTCATCGAAATTAAACCACCAAGGGCAACTGTTCCGCCAAAATTTGAAATCATAAAAACAGAAAAACCAAAGAACAAGACAATTGATGTGTAAAACATACTAACTCCTGTTTCGCGCAATGCAGCATATACCGAGCGTTGAATTTTCCAATTGGATTCAATGAGTTCTTGTCTGTATTTTGCCAAAAAATGTATGGTGTCATCTACAGATATTCCAAAGGCTATGCTGAAGACCAAGATAGTTGAAGGTTTGAGGGGTATTCCTAAAAAGCCCATCATTCCTGCAGTAATGAGCAATGGGAGTAAGTTAGGGATAAGGGAAATTATGATCATTTTAAACGAACGAAACATATAGGCCATGAATAAGGCAATCAAAAAGATGGCTAGGGCCAAGGACAGCACAAGATTTTTTATGAGGTATTTGGTTCCTTTTAAAAAGAGCAATGCTTTACCTGTCAAACTAACATTGTACCGTTCTTCGGTAAAAATTTTAGCTACCTCGCGTTTCAGTTCAATTTCAATTTCTTCCATCCTTTCTGTGTCAATGTCTGTCATGAAAGTTGTCATTCGTGTATATTGACCCGTTTCATCTACATAGTTAGACAAGATATTTTCATTGTTGTTCGACTGATTAAAATAGGAAAGGATAAAATTATTTTCTTGGGGACTTGGAAGGGCATAATAATTTGGATTCCCATTGTAATAGGCTTGTTTTGCATACTTCATTGCATTGACAACAGAAGTTGGTGCAGAGAGTTCGGGGATTAGCGCAATACTTTCGTTTAGCCGTTCCATGCGCTTTAGGGTCGATAGCTTGAGCACACCATCTTTTCGCTTAGTGTCGATTAAAATCTCAAGGGGTACAATGCCATCAAATTCTTTGTCAAAAAAGAGGATATCTTTAAAAAAAGCTTGTTTTTTGGGCATATCTTCCAAAATACTTCCTGAAATATTAATGGTGTAGATTCCTATTATGCTAAAAATCAGCATAATGACCGAAATGATATAGGTGTTAATGCGCTTATGGCGCACATAGTTTTCCATCCATTGGACAAATCGATCAATGGTCTTGTTGTTTAAATGATTCAGGTGTTTTTCATTGGGAAGCGGCATAAAACTGTAGGCAATGGGGATGATCAGCAACGAGAGAACGAAAATACCAATTACGTTAATTGAGGCAACCACACCAAATTCCTTTAGTAATGTACTGTTGGTCAAGGTAAAGGTGGCAAAACCAGAAGCAGTGGTTAAATTTGTCATTAAGGTAGCATTACCAATTTTTACAATGACCTGTTGCAATGATTTTACCTGATTCCCGTGCTTGGCAACTTCTTGTTGGTATTTATTGATCAGAAAAATACAATTTGGAATTCCTATGACGATGATTAGTGGTGGAATTAAGGCTGTCAGCACAGTGATTTCGTAACCCAATAAGCCCAAGGTTCCCAGTGCCCAACTAACGCCCATAAGAACAATAATTACTGAAATAAATGTGGCGCGTATTGATCGGAAAAATAAAAAGAAAATTAGGGAAGTAACTCCCATTGCAGCAAAGACAAACATGCCAATTTCGTCGACAATGTTTTGGGCATTGAGCGTCCTTATATAGGGCATACCCGATCGGTGTATTTTCATCTCATTCTTTTTCTCAAAAGCATCGATCAAAGGAATAAACGTATTTAACACAAAATCTTTTCTTGCCGAACTATTCACCACATCTTGATTCATGTAGATGGCCATGCGAACAGTTCCAGAATCTTTGTTAAAGAGTAGGTTTTGATAAAAGGGCAGTTCGAGGAATAGTTTTTGTTTGAATTTTGCAAGGGAGCTGCTGTCTTTCGGAATAGCTTCAAGTAAGGGAGTTAATTCAAACTTTTTCTTTTGCTTGTTTTTTACCAACTCTTTGACATTGTCTATCGAAAGAACTACG
>CAJQKN010000071.1 GCA_905478905.1 uncultured Flavobacteriaceae bacterium
AAGGAGCAGGATTTGGAATACTTTCTTGCAGCCTATCGATGGCTTTGAGTATTTCCTTGTCAAGGCTAAGGTCGACGGAATCGATATTTTCTTTCAATTGCTCCAAATTGGTTGCACCAATAATGTTGGCGGTCAAAAAAGGACGACTGGTCACAAAGGCAAGGGCCATTTGCGTGAGCGAAACACCAAATTCTTGGGCTATTTGATAATATCCTTCGGTCGCTTTGATACTGTTGTCGCCATTAAATCGGGCCAAATTCGGAAATAATTTAAAACGCGATTTGTCTGGCATACCGTCGCGGTACTTTCCGGTCAAACGACCAAAACCAAGGGGAGAATAAGCCAATAATCCCATTCCTTCTCGCATACAAACCTCGGAATTTCCCACTTCAAACAATCGGTTGAGCAGGCTATAGGGATTTTGTACTGTAATCATTTTGGGATAACCCTGCTTGGCCAATTCAGCAAAACGCATAATTCCCCAAGGAGTTTCATTGGACAAACCAATCTGTTTGATTTTTCCTTCCTCGATTAAACTGGCGAAAGTTGCTAGGATCTCCTCGAAATTCTCTTTCCATGGATCATTGTCTGGGTGATTTCTATACCCTCGTACGCTAAAAAAATTGGTTTTTCTTTCTGGCCAATGCAATTGATAAAGGTCCAGGTAATCGGTTTGCAAACGCTGTAAGCTGCCCTCGACCGCTTCGCGTATATGTTTTGGGCTAAAGTGTTCATGATCACGAATATGTGCGGTATAGTCGCCCGAACCAGCGATTTTTGAAGCCAAGACAATTTGGTCTCTTTTCCCGATTTTCTTGAACCAATTCCCCATGATGCGTTCTGTATCTGCATAGGTTTTTGGTGTAGCAGGAACTGGATACAATTCTGCCGTATCAAAGAAATTAATTCCACGTTCAAGGGCATAGTCCATTTGGTCGTGTCCCTCTGCTTCGGTGTTTTGATTGCCAAAGGTCATGGTACCCAAGCAAAGTTTACTGACTTTGATGTCAGTAGAAGGTAATGTAGTATAGTCCATAAAAATATTTAGTCCACTCGTTCTAACAATTCAGCAATCTTGTCCAGTTTTGGGCTCAAAATTACTTCAATTCGACGGTTTTTAGCTTTCCCTTCTGCCGCTTTGTTGGAGGCCAAAGGAAGGTGTTCTCCGCGACCTGCGGCAGTTAGGTTTTCTGGTTTAATGGTTTTGTTTTTCAACAATAGTTTTACAATTTCGGTGGCACGTTTGGTCGATAGATCCCAGTTACCGCTTAAATGCTCATTTCCTATATAGGGATCTGTATCTGTGTGACCTTCAATTAAAATCGCAATGTCTGGATTGGCCGCCAACACATTCCCCAATTGCTTTAATGCTTGCTTTCCAGTACTTCCAACAGACCAACTTCCCGATTGAAACAAGAGTTTGTTTTCCATAGAAACATATACTTTTCCTCCCCGTCGCTCAACAGATAATCCATTCCCTTCAAAGCTGTTTAAGGCATTCGCCAGGGTGTTTTTTAAGGTACTCATTATTGCTTCCTTTTCTGAGATCAAGTCTTCGAGTTCTTCTACACGGGCAGAGCGGGAAGACAATTCATTTCGAAGGGAATCTAGGCGACCGCGTTCGTCCAACAATTCTCCTTCCTTGATTTGAATTTTTTCCAACAAACCTCTATTGGTTTCAATGCTGGCTTGCAAGGCTTCGTTGCTGTTTTCCTCTAAGGCGCTATAGGCATCTTGGAGAGTGGCCAAAGTCCCCGAAGTTGTGGCCAATAATTGACTTTGCTTTTCGTATTGACCAACCAATTCCCCATAGTGGTAACGCAAAGAATCATAGTTTTTAATCAAGCTGTCGTGCTCGTTTTCTAAATTGACATGTGCCACTTTTAAATTGGCGTAACGGTCCTCAATTTCATTGAACATTTTAGATGAAACACAACTTGTGACGAAGGGAAATAGAAGGAATAGGAATATTTTTTTCATGAAATGAAGGTGTCTATTTATTTATTCTAGGGTTAATTCTACTACAACGGGACAATGGTCTGAATGATATGCTTCTGGCAAAATATAGGCCCGGTGTATAGTGTCTTTCAAAGGAGCACTAACCAAGGCATAATCAATTCTCCAGCCCTTGTTGTTTGCCCGAGAATTAGCACGATAACTCCACCAGCTGTAATGATGGGGTTCTGGATTTAGCGAACGAAAAGAATCAATGAAACCACTATTGAGAAATCCATCTAGCCAAGCGCGTTCTTCGGGTAAAAATCCAGAGACATTTTTATTGCGAACGGGATCATGAATATCGATTGCTTGATGACAAATGTTGTAATCTCCACAAATGACGAGGTTTGGAATTTCTTGCTTGAGTTGATCAACATAGGCTTTGAAATCGTCCATAAACATGAATTTATGTTCCAAACGAGCCATATTGGTTCCCGAGGGGAGATATAAACTAATGACCGAACAGTGTTCAAAGTCGGCACGTATGACCCTTCCTTCAAAATCTATGTGGTCAATTCCTGTTCCAAATTCCACATGCTTTGGCGCTACTTTACTTAAAATTGCCACTCCGCTATAGCCTTTTTTTTGTGCCGAAAACCAATAATGATTATAGCCTAAAGCTTCAATTTCGCTCATATCAACCTGTTCTTCAACGGCTTTGGTTTCTTGCAAACACAGCACTTCTGGATTAGCCGCTTTTAACCACCCCACAAAATCTTTTTTGAGGGCAGCTCGGATACCGTTAACGTTGTACGAAATGATTTTCATCTTGCTCTAAATTACAGATTTGTTTTCTATCTTTATTATGTCTATTTAAATCTTTATCCTCAAAACTATGAACACTTTTTTAAACCCTAGCTCCTTTAGAAAAAAAATATTATACGTCTTTGTTTTTAGCAGTGTCTGTTTATTACAAGCGCAAAAAAGCCAGCCCCTGGACAGTATTCAACCCAAACACGAGGTTCGATTAGATATTTTCCAACTCATTGTTTTGCCTGGAATCGATGTTTCGTATGAAAATTATATTGACGAGTTGTCCAGTTGGGGAATCTCCGCTTTTTTAAATTTAGATAGTTTTTATCTCGAAGGCTATCGTTTTGAACGCTTTGAAATATCTCCTTACTATCGATTGTATTTTTGGAATATAAAAGATAATAATGCTGGCTTCTTTGTTCAACCCTTTTTTAGTCTCACAAAAGGAATCTATGACACCTATGATCAAAACTATCAAAATTATAATGAGGAGGACTTTTTTGGTCTATCGGGTGGGGCGCTAATTGGTCAAAAATGGGTAAACAAAAAAAATTACACCTTTGAAATTCATGCAGGAGTAGGACGCTATTTTGCTTTTGATAAAGGGAACGCTTACCAAGAAGGAACTGCTTATCCAAGAATTAACTTTTCCATTGGAAAACGCTTTTAGATTTTCTTCAACCAGTTTTTAATGTTAAGCTTCTCATCGAGCAATTTAGGCAAGTGTGCAATAGCAATACGTTCTTGTTGCATACTATCCCGATCGCGAAGGGTTACTGATTTGTCTTCCAAAGATTGGTGATCTACTGTTATACAAAAAGGAGTACCAAGGGCATCTTGACGACGATAACGGCGACCAACAGCATCTTTTTCGTCATAAGCAGTGGTGTGTTCCCACTTGAGTAGATCAACGATTTGGTTAGCTAGCTCTGGAAGCCCATCTTTTTTTACCAAAGGCAATACAGCCACTTTGGTCGGAGCTAGTACCGCCGGCAATTTGAGGAGTGTTCGTGTACTTCCATCTTCCAAGCTTTCTTCGCGCAATGCCCATGAAAAAACAGCTAAAAACATACGATCTAGACCAACCGAAGTTTCCACCACATAGGGCACATAATTTTCATTTCGCTCAGGATCAAAATACTGTAATTTCTTCCCAGAAAACTCTTCATGACTCGAAAGATCAAAATCGGTTCTGGAGTGAATTCCTTCCAGTTCTTTGAAACCAAAAGGAAACTTAAATTCAATATCAGCAGCGGCATCGGCATAATGGGCTAATTTTTCGTGGTCGTGGAAACGATAATTTTCTTGGCCCATTCCCAAAGACAAATGCCAATTTAAACGGGTTTGCTTCCACTGCTCATACCATTCTTTCTGTGTTCCAGGTGGAATGAAGAATTGCATTTCCATTTGTTCAAATTCGCGCATCCGGAAAATGAATTGGCGAGCCACAATCTCGTTCCGAAAAGCTTTTCCCGTTTGGGCAATTCCAAAAGGGATTTTCATGCGTCCCGTTTTTTGAACGTTCAAAAAGTTGACAAAAATTCCCTGAGCCGTTTCTGGGCGGAGATACAAATCCATGGCCGAGTCTGCCGATGCACCCAGTTTAGTTCCAAACATCAAATTGAATTGCTTGACATCTGTCCAGTTGCGAGATCCTGATTCAGGGCAGGCAATTTCCAATTCTTCAATTAAGTTTTTGACGTCTGCTAAATCCTCTTTTTCGAGGGATTGCCCCAAACGCTTGAGAATGGCGTTTATCTTTTCTTGATAACCAACAACCCTTGGGTTGGTTGCCACAAACTGTTCTTTATCAAAACTGTCGCCAAAGCGTTTTGCTGCCTTAGCTACTTCTTTCTCTATTTTGGCTTCAATTTTACCACAATAGTCCTCCACCAAAACATCGGCTCGGTAACGTTTTTTTGAATCTTTATTGTCGATCAAAGGATCATTAAACGCATCGACGTGACCAGAGGCTTTCCAAGTGGTGGGGTGCATAAAAATAGCTGCATCAATTCCAACAATATTACTGTGGAGCTGAACCATGGATTTCCACCAATAGTCACGAATATTTTTCTTTAAAGCTACTCCGTTTTGCGCATAGTCGTATACGGCACTTAATCCATCGTAAATTTCACTAGAAGGGAATACAAATCCGTATTCTTTTGCGTGGGAAATGATTTTTTTGAAATCTGTCATGGGACAAAAATAACCCTTTTTCGTATTTTGTAATAACCAAATCGTACCGAAATGCCTAATGTTATTGTTCGCTTACTAAATGACCGCTTTTCACTTGTGTTTCCTCAACATTGTTTGGGCTGTGGAAGGGAACTGTTTTCTGCCCATAAAATCATTTGCTATTCTTGTGAACTGGACCTACCCATGACGTATTTTCATCTACAACAAGGGCGAAAATTGAAGGATAAAATGGGGCTTGATCCCAAGATAAAGGAAGTGTTCTCACTCTACTTTTTCAACGAAAATGGACGCATTGAAAGCTTGTTGTATGAATTAAAGTATAAAGGAAACCAAAGGGTTGGCCACTTTTTTGGTCAAAAGTTAGCGTGAATTATTGCTGAAAAAAAAGTCTATTTTGATGGGATTATTGGTGTTCCCTTGCACCCAAAGCGAAAACGCAAACGCGGCTTTAACCAAATGGATCTAATTGGAAAATCTTTGAGTAGATCTTCGGGAATCCCGTATTGTGAAGATGTGCTTGTTCGTTGGAAAAACACACCAGCCCTTTCCAAAACAAAGGGAGATCGGACTCAAATTGTCGGTAACGCTTTTGGGATCAATGCTGCTAAAAAGTTAGCGGCTGGACACTATCTTTTGATTGACGATATTTATACAACAGGTGCGACGCTTAATGCATGTAGCTCAGTTTTATTGGCAGATGCTAAATTTCAACTAAGTATTGCGACCATTGCTTGTAGAAATTAACAGATTATTGTTTTACTTTTACACCCTATGCGAAAAACACTCGCCCTCATTGTGCTTATACTGTGTCTTGTGTCTACCTCACAATGCGCTAAAAGAGGAGCGCCCACTGGTGGTGTTAAAGACAGCATCCCTCCTGTTTTATTAAATGCTAATCCCCCGTTAGAAACGGTCAACTTTGACGCAGAACGCGTGGTCATGGTTTTCGACGAATATATTCAGCTGAGTGATATTGCCAACCAATTGATTGTTTCTCCCCCTTTAGAAACGAGTAGTTATAAAATTTTACCCGAGGGCACCATTAGCAAAAAAGTGGAAATTCGGTTTGAAGAAGCTCCACGAAAAAACACGACCTACACCTTTAATTTTGGATCAGCCATTAAAGATTATAACGAAGGAAACCCTTTGCCCTTTTTCAATTACACTTTTTCTACTGGGGCCTATCTCGATTCTCTACGTCTATCTGGTAATGTTATGGATGCCTATGAAATTGATTCGTTGAAAGGAATCTCTATTCATCTTTATCCCATTGATTCGACCTTTACCGACTCAACCATATACCTCGAAAAACCACTTTATGTAGGAAATACGCTTGACAGTATATACTTCAACTTACAAAGTTTAGCCCCTGGAGAATACGAATTTTTAGCCATTGAAGATGTGGGGAAAAACTATTTGTACGATCAGGGTTTGGATAAGATTGGGTTTTTTGAAAAACCCATTCGCTTACCCGAAGATTCGCTGAAGTTTCCTTTTTTGTTTAAAGAAAAGGCTCGTTTCCGTTGGGGCCGACCTCGTTTTATCAACGACCATCATATTGAATTTGGCTACTATGGTGAAGTAGGGGAACAAAAGATCATTTTTGATTCACTATTTACAGAAACTGCTGCTGGTTTTTTTACACAAGATCGCCTTAAAGACACCCTACACTATTGGTTTAACCCCCAGAAAGAACTGGACTCTTTGGTCATCGGATTAGAGGAATTGGACTCTATCCGTGAAATTATACTCAAACCATATAAACTCTTGAGCGACTCTTTAGAATTGTCCCTAACACCGCGAAATGGAAGTGTTCTTCACTTTTTAGACACCCTAACGATAGAAAGTAATTTACCTCTTCAAGAAATAAATGAGGATTTTATTCAGATTTTCGACATTGACACCCTTGAGGTTGACTTCAGTACCCGTTTAGATGAAAATAAAGATAGGGTCTATGTTTCTTTTGAAAAAGTCCCCAATGATGTATACCGCATTCAACTTTTACCCAATGCAATTACTGATTTTTTAGGCGCAACCAACGACACCTTATTTCACCGACTTAAAACTCAAGAAATTGAAAAATATGGCACCCTCTTTCTGAGCATAAATCGAAAAGATAAAACAATCCCCTATTTTTTTGAAATTATTGATCGCAAAGGAAAGCTGGTTCGGAAAGTCCGTCAAAATAAAGATGACTTTTATACAATTGAGTTTTTACTTCCCAATGACTATCAAATTAGGTATGTGAAAGATTTAAACAACAATGGAAAATGGGATACCGGTAGCTATATAGAAAAACGCCAACCAGAACAAGTTGTTTACCTCAAAGAAGCTTTGAGCTTGAGGGCCAATTGGGATTTGAATGAAACCCTTACGATTGAATAAGAAAGGAATCACGGTCGTTTAAAAAATTTAACTTAGTCCTCACCAATTGCTGCTTAGCTTTATCCAACTGAAGCGTTATTTGTCCTTCTTCGTTTTCGGTGGTTCCTCCTATTTTTTCTCCTAGAAAATCATAGATAGCGGTATGTCCAGGATACTGCAAATCAGAACCGTCGGTGCCAATACGGTTTACCCCAATACAATAACTCATGTTTTCAATT
>CAJQKN010000072.1 GCA_905478905.1 uncultured Flavobacteriaceae bacterium
GCTCAGTTTGACTCTGCAATACCACTAATTAAAAAGGAAAAAGAACAAATGTTGCCCGAGTTTAATGCATTCTTTAAAGAACTTTGTGTCTTTAGTAAGAATCATTCAATTTTAGGGGATTAGTTTAGAGAAGATTCTTTAGATTTAAGGTCTTAAATTTTAATCATGAAAAAAATATTCTATTCGCTGTTTTGTGCTAGTCTTTTAGCATGTTCATCGAATACTACCTCAGATCCCATACAGGCTGCTGTTGTATCTGCTCGTATTGAAGCTTCTGAAGCGGGTAGAGATATTTTGAAAAAAGGAGGTAATGCCTACGATGCCATGGTCGCTACAAGTTTTGCCCTTACTGTGGTATATCCTGTTGCTGGTAATATCACTGGCGGTGGATTTTTTGTATATCGAACAGCTGAAGGAAAAACGGGATCACTCGACTACCGTGAGATCGCTCCATTAAAAGCTACCAAAGACCTATTTCTCGATGGCAATGGAAATGTAATCCCAGACAAAAGCACCCTAGGTGGACTAGCCATTGGAGTGCCTGGAGCAGTAGCAGGAATTTTAGAAGTGCACCAAAAGCTTGGGTCAATGCCTTTGGCTGAATTGATTCAACCGGCAATAGACTTGGCTGAAAATGGCTATGTAGTTTCTGCCAAACAAGCAGAAAGTTTTAATCGTTTCAGTAAGCAATTTACTGAAGTCAATGGAAAAGTGACCCTATACGCAAAAGGATATAACGAAGGTGATATTGTAAAGAACATTCCACTTGCCAATGCATTAAAAGAGATTGCAGCAAAAGGAAATGCAGGTTTTTATGAAGGTTGGGTTGCTGAAGCCATGGTGGCAAAAACGAAAGCCACTGGGGGAATTTTAACCTTAGAAGATTTAAAGTCCTATGAACCAAAATGGCGAGATCCTTTGAAATTTAGTTATAAAGAATTAAACCTAATTTCTATGCCTCCTCCATCTAGTGGAGGGATTTGCCTAGCGCAGATGATGAAGATGATTGAACCCTATGATTTAAAAAGTATGGGGCACAATAGTATAGAAAGTATGCATTTGATGGTAGAGGCTGAGCGACGTTCGTATGCAGATCGAAGCCATTTTCTTGGGGATCCAGACTTTGTTGATATTCCTCAAGATCATTTAATTAACGAAGACTATTTATCTGATCGCATGATGAATTTTTCTCCAGAAAAAGCAACGGCATCAGTCGATGTATCCCACGGAGATATTATTGTCGTTGAAAGCGATGAAACTACTCACTTTTCAATTCTGGATGCAAAGGGCAATGCTGTTGCCGTCACAACTACGTTAAACGGAGCCTACGGTTCCAAGGTTTATGTTGACGAAATTGGCGTTTTCATGAACAACGAAATGGACGATTTTAGTAGTAAAGCGGGAGAACCCAACATGTTTGGCCTTACAGGCAGTGAAGCCAATAGCATAGCACCAAAGAAGCGCATGCTCAGTTCAATGACGCCAACCATTGTTGAAAAAGATAATCAATTGTATATGATCGTTGGTACCCCAGGGGGCTCAACCATTATCACTTCTGTTTTCCAAACCATCCTCAATGTTTATGAGCACGGCATGGAAATGCAAGAAGCAGTAAATGCAGCGCGCTTTCATCATCAATGGTTGCCAGACAATATTGTGCTTGAGCCAGAAAGATTTAACATAAAAACAATTGAAGGTTTACAAGCAAAAGGACATTCTGTTGAATCAAAATTTTCGAGAATCATTGGTAAAGTTGATGCCATTCATGTAAGTAAATCAGGAAAAATTTCTGTTGGTGCAGATCCTCGAGGGGAAGATGCAGCAGCAACCCATTAATGCAATACTATATATAGGGGGTAAAAATAATGACTATAGACGATAACTGTATAGATGTACAAGGAGCACGAGTACACAACTTAAAAAATATTGATATAAAGATTCCGCGAGACAAACTGGTTGTCATAACTGGTCTGTCTGGAAGTGGTAAATCCTCTCTTGCATTTGACACCATCTATGCCGAAGGTCAACGTCGCTATATGGAGACATTTTCTGCCTATGTCCGTCAATTTTTGGGCAATCTTGAACGTCCAGAGGTTGATAAAATTGATGGCCTATCCCCTGTTATTGCTATTGAACAAAAGACAACCTCAAAAAGCCCACGCTCTACAGTTGGAACAATTACCGAGTTGTATGACTTTTTACGACTAATGTATGCCCGCATTGGAACCGCCTATAGCTTTGTGACCAATGAAAAAATGGTCAGCTATACAGATGATCAAATCATTGAACTAATTGTGGCCGACTATGCGCAACGAAAAGTGATGCTTTTGGCACCCATCATCAAGTCACGAAAAGGGCATTATCGAGAATTATTCGAGAATTTAGCCCGTCAAGGATTTGTAAAGGTTAGAATTGATGGCGTTGTGGTTGAACTTTCAAGGGGAATGAAGGTGGACCGGTACAAAACACATGACATTGAACTGGTGGTCGACCGTTTAACCGTTTCTGAAAATAAAAGTGCGCTTAAAAGATTGCGTGAATCAATGATTGCTGCCATGTATCAAGGAGAAGAGACTTTGATGTTGTTGGACATCGAAACACAAGAAGCGCGCTATTTTAGCAGAAATTTAATGTGTCCAAATTCGGGAATTTCCTACCCTAAACCAGAACCCAATTCATTTTCGTTTAATTCTCCTAAAGGGATGTGCTCCCAATGCAAGGGATTGGGTGTTCAGCAAGTTGTCAATACGGCTAAAATTATCCCAGACCCTAGCATGTCCATTAATGCAGGAGGAATTAAACCCTTAGGCAATAAAAAAGGAACATGGGGATACAAGCAAATGGAAACCATAGCCCAACGTTATTCCTTTTCGCTTTCGGATCCCATTTCTACCATTCCAACAAAA
>CAJQKN010000073.1 GCA_905478905.1 uncultured Flavobacteriaceae bacterium
CTTTAAGTTAATGGCCATGATTGCTGCTTTGGAAGATAATGTTGCAAAGCCAGATGATTTAATTGACACTAAAAAAGGCATCCTCACTTTTTATAAAAAATACAAAGTACGGGATTCAAAAAAAGGAGGATATGGTTTAATTCCTCTTTCAAAAGCATTTGAGGTTTCATCCAACACTGGGATTGTTCAGTTAATTCATTCAAATTACAAGAATCAGCCACGGAAGTTTATCGATCGTTTATACAATATGGGGCTTAATGAGAAACTTGGTATTACCATCTTGGGAGAAGGGCAACCAAAAATTCCGTATCCCTCTGATCAAAATTGGAACGGTATCACTTTGCCTTGGATGGCTTATGGTTATGGGGTTGAGTTAACACCACTTCAAACACTTGCCTTTTACAATGCGGTAGCTAATAATGGTGAGATGGTTAAGCCGCGCTTTATTGATCGAATCAATTCCCTAGAGAATAAAACAATAAAGCACTTTGAGAAAGAAGTGTTGAATCCATCAATATGCTCTAAAGAAACCCTTGAAAAGGTTCAGAAAATGATGTTCAACGTGGTCGATAAGGAATGGGGAACAGGCTATGCGATCAAAGATGAGACCTTTACAATGGCTGGAAAAACAGGGACATGCCAGGTAGATTATACCTCAGACGATGTGCAGTATATTTCCAGTTTTGTGGGATATTTTCCTGCTGAGAAACCCGAGTATTCCTGTATGGTTTTGATCTATAAACCCAATAAAAGGAAAGGATATTACGGTGCAACCGTAGCGGCTCCAGTCTTTAAAGAAATTGCCAAAAAAATGTATTATTCAACACCTATAGAAATGGTTGTTGAATTAGATTCCTTACAACAGTCCTCCAGTAAAAGCTATCCTTCCATCGATGAATTAGTCCTGTCTAAAACCATCCCAAATTTGAAAGGAATGCCTGCCATGGTGGCCCTCTCTCTTTTGGAGAAAATGGGAGTAAAAGTAATCTTAAAGGGAAGCGGAAAAGTTATTCGACAATCCATTAAATCTGGAGCAAAGGTAACACCAAACACAAGCATCACACTCGAACTATCATGAACCAATTAAAAGACATATTGTTTGGTGTACGTCTTGAAGCAATTCAAGGGAATACTAATGTCTTAATTTCTTCTGTTGCTTTTGATTCAAGAAAAGCGCAAGAAGGAGGTCTATTTGTTGCCATTAAAGGAGAAGTGGTTGATGGGCATGATTATATTGAAAAAGCCATCGCTCTTGGGTCAATTGCAATTGTTTGCGAAAAGAAACCACCTCAAGCCTCAGAGAAAGTGGTGTGGATTACCACAGCAAATAGCCGTGAAGCTTTGGCTATTTTGGCAGCTAATTTTTATGATAGACCTTCAGCAAAATTAAAACTGATTGGTGTTACTGGAACCAATGGGAAAACTACCGTTACAACCTTGTTGCATCGTTTGTTTACAAAAGCGGGCTATGCTGCTGGTCTTATATCTACCATAGCGATTAAGTATAATTTAGAAGAAATTCCTGCTACACACACTACTCCCGACCCATTGGAAATCAATAGCTATTTGAATGCTATGGTTAAGGCTGGGGTTGACTATTGTTTTATGGAGGTGTCTTCTCATGGGATAGATCAAGACCGAATCAAGGGATTAATTTTTGCTGGAGGAGTGTTCACCAATCTTTCTCACGACCATTTGGATTATCACAAAACCTTTGCGGATTATCGCAATGTGAAAAAACAATTCTTTGATCATTTGCCCAAAACGGCCTTTGCATTAACAAATGCAGACGATAAGAATGGTGCCTATATGCTCCAAAATTCGGAAGCAAAACAAAAATCATTTGGATTACAGAATTTTGCCGACTATCAAGCCAAGGTTTTAGAAACACAATTTTCAGGGATGTTATTGAAAATAAACCAGCAAGAGGCGTGGACAACATTGGTTGGTAAATTCAATGCTTCCAACCTTATTGCTGCTTTTGCTGTTGCGCAAGAATTGGGGATTGATGCAATAGAAGCCCTTGCAACGATTAGCGAATTAGAAAATGTAAAAGGACGTTTTCAAACCTTTGCAACCCCAAACCATGCAACCATAATTGTAGACTATGCCCATACACCTGATGCGTTGGAAAATGTTTTGCTGACCATTCAGCAAATACGCACAAAAAATGAAACACTTACCACTTTGGTGGGCTGTGGAGGTAACCGAGACCAGAGTAAACGCCCCTTAATGGGAAAGGTAGCTGCTCAGTTAAGTGATAAGGTAATCTTTACGGCAGACAATCCTCGCGATGAAGATCCAGATGTAATTATCGATGCCATGGAAGCCGGTGTAAACCCGGAAAATTACAAGAAAACACTCCGAATTACGAACAGAGAGCAAGCGATAAAAGCTGCATGTATGTCCTTGACACCTGGAGACGTCTTGTTGATAGCTGGAAAAGGACATGAGAATTACCAAGAAATTAAAGGGATTAAATCTCCATTTGATGATTATTTAATTGCGCAAAAAATTTGTAAACAACTCTTTTAATATGCTGTACTATTTATTTGAATTTTTAGAAGCACAATACCAATTTCCGGGGGCGAGTCTGTTTCAGTTTTTGTCATTTCGAGCCGCAATTGCCGCATTATTTTCATTGGTGATTTCAACCTTATACGGTAAAAAAATAATTGATTTTTTAGCCAAGAAACAAATTGGAGAGAGTATTCGTGATTTGGGGCTAGCAGGGCAAACTGAGAAAGCAGGGACTCCAACCATGGGAGGAATCATGATCATTTTTAGTACCCTTATCCCGGTTTTGTTACTCGCTCGTTTAGACAATATTTACATACAATTATTGCTTTTTACCACACTGTGGATGGGGGCTATTGGTTTTATAGATGATTATATTAAGATTTTCAAAAAAGACAAGGCGGGTCTCAAGGGGACATTCAAAATCTTGGGTCAAATTCTTTTGGGGGTAGTAGTAGGGGCGACACTCTACTTTCATTCAGAAGTTACAGTTCGTCAAGAAATAGTTTCTAATCAAAACATTGCGGTAGAAGAGGTGTCTTCTTTTAAGGCAGAAGAAAAATCAACCATTACTACCATTCCAATGTTCAAAAACAATGAGTTTGACTATGCCGATTTGATCGCTTGGATTCCAGGAGCAAAATCTTGGGCTTGGTTAATCTTTATTCCCATAGTAATATTTATTGTTACTGCCATTTCAAATGGAGCCAATCTCACCGATGGGATAGACGGACTTGCAGCGGGGAGTTCGGCTATTATGGTTTTCACCCTGGGTATTTTCGCTTGGGTTTCGGGGAATGTTATTTTTTCGGACTATCTCAACATCATGTATATCCCTAATGCTGGTGAAATTTCTGTCTTTGTTGCGGCCTTTCTTGGTGCTTTGATTGGTTTTTTGTGGTACAATACATTTCCAGCACAAGTTTTTATGGGTGATACAGGAAGTTTAACCATTGGGGCAATTATCGCTGTAATTGCAATAATGATTCGTAAAGAATTGCTTCTGCCTCTCTTGTGTGGGGTGTTCTTAATAGAAAATCTATCTGTTGTTTTACAGGTCAGTTATTTTAAATATACCAGAAAGAAAACAGGGGTTGGGAAACGCATTTTTCTCATGTCACCCATTCATCACCATTACCAAAAGAAGGGTTACCACGAAAGTAAAATTGTTGCTCGTTTTTGGATTGTTGGGATTTTATTGAGCATACTAACCATCGTAACCTTAAAACTACGCTAATGAAAAAATTGGTCATTTTAGGGGGAGGTGAAAGCGG
>CAJQKN010000074.1 GCA_905478905.1 uncultured Flavobacteriaceae bacterium
ATTGCGTTCAGCAGCCAAAGCCATTCCTAAAATAGCCGATAAGGAGGTAGACGAATGTCCCGTACCAAAAGTATCGAATGGACTCTCCTCCCGATTGGGGAAACCACTTAATCCCTTCCACTGGCGCAAGCTCTCAAATGCTGCCCAGCGCCCAGTGAGCATTTTATGCCCATAGGCCTGGTGACCAACATCCCAAATCAAACGATCGTTGGGTGTATCAAAAATAGTATGCAAGGCAACAGTAAGCTCAACTACACCTAGGCTCGCTCCCAAATGTCCCTCCCTTTCGGCCACCACCTGGATGATTTCTGCCCGTAATTCATCGGCCAATAACTGTAATTGCTTTTGGTTATACGAACGGAAATCCCGCGGATGAGTGATCGAAGACAGGAGTTTTTTTGTCATGATGTAAAGGTAACATAATTAAGAATGAAAAGAAGGCAATCAGTAAGCGCTAATAGACAATGGTAATTAGATGCAGAACGAAGCAGTCTCAAGGCCTGATAGTCGCAATTCCTAATTCTCAATTTCTATTTAAACTATTCCTAATCGATTGATTATATTAGAGCTTTAAATCAACCTTCCATGTCTACACAGAAACGGCTCTTTTTACTCGATGCATTTGCCTTGATTTTTCGTGGCTATTACGCCTTTATAAAAAATCCGCGGATCAACTCCAAAGGAATGGACACCTCAGCCATTTTTGGGTTCATGAATTCCCTTTTGGATGTCATCAAAAAAGAACGTCCCGATCATTTAGCCGTTTGTTTTGACAAAGGGGGATCTGTTTCTCGAACTGAACTTTTTGGCGAATACAAAGCCAATCGAGACGAAACTCCTGAAGCCATCAAAATTGCTGTACCCTTTATACAGGAGATTCTCCAAAAAATGAATATTCCCGTAGTGGAAATGGCCGGCTTTGAAGCAGATGACATCATTGGAACCCTAGCCAAACAAGCCGAAAAAGAAGGTTTTAAAACCTATATGGTGACCCCCGATAAAGATTTTGCCCAACTGGTCTCTGAAAATATTTTCATCTACCGCCCCGCTCGAATGGGCAATGGCATCGAGATTTGGGGAATACCCGAGGTGCAAGAAAAATTTGAGGTAGAACGACCAGAGCAAGTCATTGATTATTTGGGAATGATGGGTGATGCAGTTGATAACATTCCAGGACTTCCAGGGGTGGGTGACAAAACCGCCAAAAAGTTTCTCAAAGAATACGGAAGTATGGAAGCCCTCTTGGCTAATACCCATGAGCTAAAAGGAAAAATGAAAGAGAAAATTGAAGCCAACAAAGAACTGGGGATGCTCTCCAAAGAATTGGCGAAAATTATCCTCGATGTACCCGTAAATTTTGAAGCTGAAGCCTATCAATTGTCCGATCCCGATTTCCCAGCGGTGGGCGAAGTCTTCGACACCCTTGAGTTTCGCCGAATGAAAGAAAATATCCAAAAAATATTTGGAAAAGAAGTTGCTCCATCACCAACGGCAACTGCTTCCAGTCCAACTCCTCCAGCCGCTGCCTTTGGCGGACAAATGGACTTGTTTGCTGCTGGCGCAGGAAATGTTTCAGAAACTTCTCCAACAAACAAGAAAAGCTTGGCAAGCAGCAAACACCACTATCAGTTTGTAGACAGCCCCATGGGGAGGCGTATTTTATTGGACAACCTACAACAGCAAACTTCGGTCTGTTTTGACACCGAAACGACCAGTCTAAAAGCGCTTGAAGCCGACTTGGTTGGGATCGCCTTTAGCTGGGAAGTGGGAACCGGCTATTATGTGCATGTCCCTGAGGATAGGACTGCAGCCCAAAAGGTCGTAGAACAATTCCGTCCCTTCTTTGAAAATCCAAACATTGAAAAAATTGGCCATAACCTAAAGTATGATTTAAAAGTACTTTCAAACTATGCGCTTCAGGTAACCGGACCCTTTTATGATACCATGATCGCCCATTACCTTATAAACCCAGACCGACGTCATAGCATGGATATTTTGGCAAGTTCCTACCTGAACTACGAGCCCCAATCGATTACGGAACTCATTGGAAAAAAAGGGAAAAACCAAGGCTCCATGCGCGATGTGCCCTTAGATATTCAAACGGAATATGCCGTAGAAGATGCAGACATTACGCTTCAACTCAAACACTATTTTGATCAGGAGTTGGCCGCAGCGGAAAATGGAAAACTCTTTAGAGATGTAGAATTGCCTTTGGTCGAAGTCCTTTCGGCTATGGAGCAAGAGGGAATTAATCTCAATACAGCCTTTCTTAAAAACTTCGAAAAGGAATTAGAAACAGACATTGACCTCCTTGAAAAAAGGATTTTCGAACAGGCCGGAGAGGAATTTAATTTGGCTTCTCCCAAACAATTGGGGCCCATTTTATTTGAAAAACTAAAGCTAGTCGACAAGCCAAAAAAAACCAAAACAGGGCAGTATTCTACTGCTGAAGATGTGCTGAGTTACTTGGCCAAAGATCATCAAATTGTAGAAGATATACTGAACTGGCGTTCCCTCAATAAATTACAAAGCACCTATGTAAAGGCACTGCCAGAGGAGATCAATCCCAAAACAAACAGAGTACATACAGTCTATAATCAGGCAGTGGCAGCTACTGGACGCCTTAGCTCCAACCAGCCCAACCTACAAAATATTCCTGTGCGCACCGAACGTGGACAACAGGTCCGAAAAGCCTTTATTCCCCGCGATGAAAATCACGTTTTACTCGCAGCCGATTACTCCCAGATTGAACTGCGGATCATTGCCGCATTGAGCAAGGATCCGGCCATGGTCGAAGCCTTCCAAAAAGGAGAAGACATTCACGCAACCACTGCCGCCAAGGTTTTTGGTGTTCCCCTAGAAGAAGTAAGCCGTGAACAGCGCTCCAACGCCAAAACAGTTAATTTCGGAATTGTATATGGCGTCTCAGCCTTTGGTCTAAGTCAACAAACAAACTTGAGTAGAAGCGAGTCCAAAGAACTCATTG
>CAJQKN010000075.1 GCA_905478905.1 uncultured Flavobacteriaceae bacterium
TCTATGGTAGAGCCGGGACTGTACTGAAGATCAATGCGATTATCCTCATGGTTCATTCGTTCCGCTGCTAGTTTTCCGTAGGAGTTACGAATACTCGCCTTGCCATCCAGTTCGTCCATATAAATACTGCCGTAGCTGTTAGATAAATTGACGTTGGCTGATTTTGGATGCTGAACAACATAGTCAATGGAGTAGTCAATGCTTTTCGATCCAAATAACGACCAATTTTTCCACCAAGAACCCGTTTGATGGGGTAATTGAGTTTTAACACTTACCAATGATGGTGAGGCTTCGAAGTCAAAGGTGATGTTATTCAAGAGTTCTTCTGCACGATCTTGACTTCCCCCTTCTACAGTGATGCTAATTTGGATTTTCACTTCCTCCTTGTCCCATTGATTGAGGGTCATGTTTCCATAACTATTTGATAAAGAGAGTGTCCCATCGCTTTCAAGGGGATAACTTTTGTTGATGATGCGTTCCGCTTTTTGTGCATTTCCATTGAATGAAAAAAGTACAACGAAGAGCAGTAAAAAAATGGGTTTAGAGTAGTTCATTTTCATAGTGGACAGTTTTTAGTTCGTTTAAATTTTTTTCGAGTTCGTTAATTATATCCAACCGTTGTAGGAGGTTGTCTATCATGGCTTTTAGAATCAGGGGATGTTGGTAGTTTTCATCAAATTGAGATTGAAGTAGCCCATAGGCTTCATCGAGAAGCCCAAGTTGCTGTTTTATGTCTTGCAAGGGAATGGCATAGTGGTCTTTATAGCTCACTTCCAAGACATTTAGTTGGTGATCAATTTGTGCTTTATAAAATCGTGTTAATTCTTGACTAGATGAGGGTGTGCTCTCATGCGAAACGTTAGATAGACCAATTAATACAATGATACTAGCCGCTATGCTAAACCAGCTTATCATTTTTACAATAGGTTTGTTTTGCCTTTGTAATTTTCGTTGGAAACGCAATTGATGTCCCTCTAAAGGTGGGGGGAGCATTTGCTTCGCCAATTGCTTGAATTGTTTATCCATGGAGTTCATCTACTGTTAATTTTTGTTTCAATTGTTCTTTTGCGCGGGAGATTAGTGTGCGACAACTTCCGTAGCTCAATTTTAATATACTGCACAACTCGTCATAATCATAGCCCTCAAAATACATTAGAAGCAACGCATTTCTGTAACGCGGTCTCAGTTCATTCAGTACTTTTTGCAGTTGAACTGCTGGGGCATTGTCTTGATCGAGAGAGCTGTCTTCACTTACATAGTAACAATCGTCTTCCAATGGTGAAGTTTTTTGTTTGTTCCGTTTTTCATAAAAATGAAGTGCTTTCCGCAAGGTGATTTGCTTGAGCCAACCACCAAATTTATTTCCACCCTTGTATTGTTCTAATTTTTCAAAGGCAGTCAAGAAGCTATCTTGCATAACATCTTCTGCATCGACACGGTTTTGCACAATGCGTAAAGCACTGTGATACATAGCCAAATGATAGCGGTTGTATACTTCCATTTGTGCAGGCTCATCTTTCTGTTTACAAAGTTGGATGAGTAGGTCGATCTCCATCTTTTTGATCATAATGCCATGCTCTTCTATTCTATAAGATGCAAAAGTTGTGAATTGTTACATTGTGGGCCAATTATTTTTTGGCATAACTATTGAAACTTTTATTCTATAATTTTATAAACCCGTTTTTATGGTTGTTTTATGCCATTTTGACGCAGATAAACGAATATGTCCAAACCAATTTTTAGTTCCTTAGACAATTTGTCATTGCAAGATATTGAAGCTGAAGCAGATTTAATTCCCTTGTTGAGCACCGAAGACGAAGAAGCCCTTGAACAAGAGGACCTTCCAGCTTCTGTTCCAATACTGCCATTGCGAAATACAGTATTGTTTCCTGGAGTTGTTATTCCCATTACTGTGGGTCGTGATAAATCCATTCAATTGATCAAAGATGCCAATAAAGGCGATAAGGTCATAGGTGTAGTAGCACAAAAAGATCAAGAGGTAGAAGACCCCAGCATAATTGATGTATTTTCCTTAGGAACGGTTGCGCAAATATTGCGCGTGCTTACCATGCCCGACGGAAATACTACCATCATTATACAAGGGAAAAAGCGGTTTGAGATCCAGCAGCTCATAACGGAAGATCCCTATATACAAGCAAATATAAAAAGTGTACCCGAGGAAAAAACAGTTCAAGACACATCTGAGTTTACTGCTATTGTTGAATCAATTAAAGAGTTAGCCCTCAGAATAATTAAAGAGAGTCAAAACATTCCTTCTGAGGCTTCTTTTGCGATCAAGAACATACAGAGTCATTCGTTCTTGATCAACTTTGTTTCATCGAACATGAGTTTGACCGTGCAGGAGAAACAAGAGATATTGTCAACAGCCAACATTAAAGAACGTGCCTTATTGTGTTTGAAATACATGAACCTCGAATATCAAAAGCTTGAGCTTAAAAATGATATTCAGTCTCGTGTGCGGAACGATCTTGATCAACAGCAACGCGAATACTACCTGCATCAACAAATGAAAACCATTCAAGAGGAATTGGGTGGGGTTTCCTATGAAGAAGAGGTAGAAGAAATGCGTATGCGCGCAAAAGACAAGAAATGGACTGAAGAAGTGGGTGCTCACTTTGACAAGGAATTGATGAAATTGCAGCGGATGAATCCACAAGTAGCAGAGTATTCTGTACAGCGGAATTACTTGGATCTTTTTTTGGATTTACCTTGGGGAGAATTTTCTGAGGATTTATTTGATCTAAAACGCGCACAAAAAATCTTAGATCGCGATCATTATGGGCTAGAAGAAGTAAAAAAGCGAATCATAGAATACCTAGCGGTACTCAAGCTTCGCAATGACATGAAGTCTCCTATCCTTTGTTTGTATGGCCCTCCAGGCGTAGGGAAAACCTCTTTGGGGAAATCCATTGCAGAAGCCTTGGGGCGGGAGTATGTTCGGATTTCTCTCGGTGGAATGCGCGATGAGGCAGAGATTCGCGGACACCGAAAAACTTATATCGGTGCATTGCCAGGACGAATAATCCAAAGTTTGAAGAAAGCAGGTACATCAAACCCTGTTTTTGTCTTGGATGAAATTGACAAGTTGACCAGTAATTCCCAAGGAGATCCTTCTTCTGCCTTACTTGAAGTCTTGGATCCAGAACAAAATGGATCGTTTTACGACAATTTTTTAGAGTTGGGGTATGATTTGTCAAAGGTCATGTTTGTGGCAACAGCCAACAATTTAGGCGGAATTCAACCTGCACTTCTTGATCGTATGGAAATCATTAACGTAAGTGGATATACCATAGAGGAAAAGGCCATGATTGCCAAGAACCACCTTATGCCTAAACAACTGAAGGAACACGGTTTAAAAAACAAGGACTTGACGCTCTCTAAAAGCCTTTTAGAGGCTATGGTAGAAGGATATACAAGAGAGTCGGGAGTGAGGGGTCTGGAGAAGCAAGTTGCTAAATCAGTACGATATGTGGCCAAATCCATCGCCATGGACGAGAGCTATATTAAGTCGCCCAAACAATCCGATCTCAAAACAATTCTTGGCCCTGCAAAAGTGACAAGAGATTTATATGAAAACAATGAAACAGCAGGAGTAGTTATTGGTTTAGCTTGGACATCGGTTGGAGGAGATATCCTCTTCATTGAATCTGCTCTTTTGCCCGGTAAAGGTCAATTGTCCATTACGGGTAACCTAGGGAAGATCATGAAAGAATCGTCCACAATTGCCATGCAATACATCAAAGCCAATGCCGAGATTTTAGGCTTGTCAGATTTTCCTTTCGATAAATACAATATTCATATTCATGTTCCCGAGGGAGCTACCCCTAAGGACGGACCTAGTGCGGGAATCACCATGTTAACTTCTCTGGTTTCTTTACTCACGCAAAAGCGCGTCAAAAAGCACCTTTCCATGACAGGGGAGATTACGCTCCGAGGAAAAGTGCTCCCAGTGGGAGGAATCAAAGAAAAGATATTGGCTGCAAAGCGTTCTAAAATAAAAGAAATCATCTTGTGTGAAAGTAACCGCAAGGATATTGAAGAGATCAACGATAGTTATCTAAAAGGGCTTCAATTTCATTTTGTCAAAGAGATGCATGAAGTATTGGCCATTGCCATCACTGATCAAAAGGTCAAACAGGCAAAAACAATTTAAGCATGTGTACGGTTACCTTTGTTCCAACAGCCAGCGGTTTTGTTTTCACCTCTAATCGTGATGAAGACCCCAAGCGCGCTGCCACCCAACTAGTTGAAGAAAAGCGGGGTGATTTGCTGGTCACTTTTCCGCAAGACGCAGCAGCCAAAGGAACCTGGATTGCTTTTTCAGATAAAGATCAATTTAGCTGTATATTGAATGGAGCTTTTGAACCCCACCAACGAAGAGAAAACTATTCGATGAGTCGAGGCGCAATGGCATTGGCCTATTTTGACTATCCCACTATCGATGCATTTATGGATGCATTTAATTTTGATGGTATAGAGCCATTTACCTTATTGCTGTATAATGCTGGCGATTTTTGTGAGCTTAAATGGGATGAGGCTGAGTTGCATGTGCGTAAGTTGTCGACCAAAGATATTCACCTATGGTCTTCCTGTACGCTGTATACACAAGAATGGTGGCTCGATCGGACGCTGCGCTTTAAAGAATTTGTGTCTCGTCAACAGCCCGACCAAAAAAGAATCATCGATTTTCATGCCAACAAATTACCGTTTGTTCCAGAGGCATTACAAGCGCGAATAGACAGCGCTAAACCCCTAACTAATATTCCCTTAAAAACAACCAGTGTATCTTCTATTGCGCAAAACAAACTGGGTTTTAATTTTTATTTTCAACGAACGGATGGTAAGTTGACTACACGAAAATCCACCTACTAATCTTATCTTTGTTCAATGACAACTACAGTTATAGCAATTGATGGATATGCCTCTACGGGCAAAAGCACACTTTCTAAGCAATTGGCACAGCATTTAGGATATACCTATATGGATACCGGATATATGTTCCGTGCTATTGGTCACTTTGCATTGCAGCACAATTTAGTTGATAAGGGTGTTATTGATGTGGCTGAATTAGAGAAAGCCCTTCCTGGATTACAGTTTTCATGGAAAGAAGGAAAAGAGGGTCAAAGACAGATGGCAATGAATGACAGCGTGTATGGAGAGGAGTTGCGGACATCAGAAATTTCTAATTTGGTCAGTATGGTAGCCACCATTCCGGCTGTTCGGACTCATTTATTGAGGCAACAACGCAATTTGTCAAAAGCTACCTCTGTGGTCATGGACGGACGTGATATTGGAACAGTAGTTTTCCCGAATGCTGCCCATAAATTCTTTTTAAATGCCGAGCCAGAAATTCGCGCAAAGCGTCGTTATGCAGAAATGCAAGCCAAAGGAATTCCGGCTTCGTTTGAAGAGGTGTTGGCCAATGTAATTGAACGCGATCGCATGGACAGTACACGCACGATTGCTCCATTAGCCAAGGCAGAAGATGCTATTGAAATTGACACTTCAACAATGGACGTAAAGGCTGTATTTCAATTACTCTGCGATCACATCGAGGGTAGAGTGTTGTAGTTGTTTCACCAATAGTTGGAGTTCTGCTGGCTTTTGTGTCCCAACCAAAAACTTTTTATTGTTTTTCAACTGCACAAATAAGCCCTTTCCTCCCTGTACATTGTAAACAGTTCCGTACTTGGTCCAAAGGCGAACGCCCCACCCACCCACAAAATCGTAAGGGATAACCTCACAGCGCTCCACTTCCCCCCAAGCAACTGTTCGAGAGGTATATGGATAGAAATGTACATGAATTCCATCTTCGGTTAGCTCAGTTCTCAATTCATTTATTCTAAAAAAATAAGCAAAGGCAATTCCGAAAAGGAAAAAGGCGATAAGTGCTTCATCTGTTAGTGGCTTTTTTCCAAAGGGAATGCCCAGGGAGTATTGAAAATAGAAGGCATTCAAGGCGATCTCTATAGGCAGAAGGATGACAAGCCACATCCACCATTTGGTAAAACGTTGCTTTTCTTGGTATAAGACTTTAGCTTTTGAATGCATCTTTTACATTATTTCCCAACCATTTGACACATTCCTTAAAGTTACTAAAAATTTGTTCTTTAGGAATTAGATCAGGAA
>CAJQKN010000076.1 GCA_905478905.1 uncultured Flavobacteriaceae bacterium
TTTACTGATCTGAATTTCGAAGATATCTAACCAAAACGTAAATATGTAAAAAACCGCTTCTGAAGGAAGCGGTTTTTTTTTTACTTTAGGATAAAAATAAAATCAAGATGAAACAACTACTCTCTATTTTCCTTTTGCTCTTCAGTGTACAATTTCTTTTTGCACAAGAAGACACCTCCTATTTTCTTCCCGAAAATCAAAACTATAATTCTGAGATACCCACTCCTGAAGAGGTAATTGGCCATCCAGTTGGGAAGTGGCATGTTAGTCATGATAAACTTTCTGAGTATATGCGAACCCTAGCTGCAGCATCTGACAGAATTCACATTGAAAACAGAGGAGTAACCTATGAAGATCGTCCATTACTTTTGTTGACGATCACCAGTCCAAAAAACCATTCGAATCTAGCTGCGATAAAAGCGGCCCACATTCAATTAAGTGAACCCAATGGTCAAAACCTAGCTACTGAAGATATGCCAGTGGTGGTGTATCAAGGGTTTTCCATTCATGGAAATGAACCAAGTGGCGCCAATGCAGGGCTTCTAGTAGCATACCATTTGGCTGCTTCCCAAAGTCCTGAAGTACTCGAAATGCTTGACAATACTGTCATTCTATTTGATCCTAGTTTTAATCCCGATGGACTTCAACGCTTTTCGCAATGGGCAAACTCCCATAAGGCACAAAATATTACACCCGATTCAAACGATCGAGAATATAACGAAGCATGGCCACGGGGCAGAACCAACCACTATTGGTTCGATATGAATCGAGACTGGCTACCGGTTCAACTTAATGAATCCAAGGCGCGTATTGCAAGTTTCACCGACTGGCTACCCAATGTATTGACCGATCATCATGAAATGGGTACCAATGAAAGCTTCTTCTTTCAACCGGGTATACAATCACGTGTGAATCCTTTGACACCAAAAAAAAACCAAGAACTAACCGCTGCAATTGGGAAATTTCATGAAGAAGCACTCAATAAAATTGGTTCGCTCTATTATACAGAAGAAGACTATGATGACTTTTACTACGGAAAAGGATCTACCTATCCCGATGTAAATGGAAGCATAGGGATTTTGTTTGAACAAGCCAGCTCCCGAGGTCATGCACAAGAAACAGCCAATGGACTCCTCACCTTTGCTTTCACTATCCGAAATCAATTTACGACTGCGCTTTCAACTTTAAAGGCAGCCAATGCTTTACGAACTGACTTGCTCGACTTCCAACGTAGTTTTTATCAAAATGCACGCGCCGAGGCTTCTAAAATGAAAGACAAGGCCATTGTCTTTGGAAATCAAAAAGACGCGGCAACCTCCTATCGTTTAGCTGAAATACTTCTTCGCCACAAGATTAAAGTACATCGATTAAAAAAACCACTACAAAGTGGTGGAGATCGTTTTGCCGCCGAAAATAGTTTTGTCGTCCCCTTGGAACAAAAAAAACAACGCTTGGTTCAAGCCATATTTAACGAGCAAACCACTTTTGAAGACAGCCTCTTCTATGATGTATCGGCTTGGACATTACCCCATGCTTTTGATCTTAATTCCACGCGGACCAAAGATTTAAGCTATGCTGGGGAAGAGTTAATTTCGTTTGAAACTCCAAAAATAAAAGAGGTCACCAAAGCAACCTATGCTTATTTGTTTGAGGGACATGGGTATTATTCCCCAAAAGCAATCTACAAATTACTCGCGGCTGGAGTACGAGTAAAGGTGAGTATGCAACCTCTTTCTTTGGAAGGAAGATCATACGATTACGGTACCTTAATGGTGCCCGTCGCCAATCAGTCAATCGAAGCAGAAGACCTTCACAAACTAATGCAAAAAGTCGCAGAAGAAGCACAACTAAATATCTATAGTGTAAGTACAGGTCTAACCCAAGGGATTGACTTGGGATCGCGGAATTTTGAAACCATCAAAATGCCTAAGGTAGCCCTCTTGGTAGGCGATGGTGTGCGAAGCTATGATGCAGGTGAAATATGGCATTTAATGGATACGCAATACCAAATGCCTGTTACTAAAATTGACGTCAAGTCAATGGCTTGGGTTGATTTAAACAAATACACCCATATCATTTTACCAAGTTATACAGGAAGTCTATTAAATCAAGCTACAAAAAACATTAAAGAATGGGTGAAAAACGGTGGACATCTCGTTGCTTACCGAGATGCGATTAAGTGGGCAAACAAACAAGAGCTAATTGAAGAAGAGTTCAGGTCAACAGAGCTGGTCGCAAAAGATGTGTCTTTTGTCAATCAAGGAAAGTTTATAGGAGCTCAAGCCATTGGAGGAGCAATTTTTAATGCAAATATCGATCGGTCTCATCCAATCAATTTTGGCCTAGAAGACACCAATCTTGCACTATTTAGAAATTCAAGAATATTCATGGATCCGGAAGAAAACAGCTACGATAATCCGATTCAATATACCAATAACCCACTTTTAAGTGGATATATTTCTGAAGAGCAATTAGCTTTACTGAAAGAATCGGTTCCCTTTAAAGTGAAATCAATGGGTAGAGGGTCTATCTTGTTAATGACTGACAATACAAACTTCCGTGCATTTTGGTTGGGCACACAGCAATTGTATGCTAACATGCTGTTTTATGCAGACTTTATGTAATTAACGCACAACCTGTCCGTTTGGAATACTTAGCTGAGGGGAAAGTAAAAAAACATCATTGCCTTGTGTAGCTCCTAGCACAAGGCATTGACTTTTAAAATCGGCTATTTTTTTAACTGGGAAATTGACTACTGCAACCACCTGACGTCCCACAAGTTCATCAATTGTGTAGGTGGATGTGATTTGTGCAGAAGATTTTAAAATACCTAAATGACCAAAATCTATGGTCAGTTGATAGGCTGGCTTTATCGCATTGGGGAATTCATCTACCTCAAGGACAGTTCCTACTCGAAAATCTACCTGTTCAAAATTATCGAATTCTATCACGCTTGTTTTTTAAAGAAAATATCATCTAAAATCCAAGCAGGACCAATCAACAAGAATTTTAAATCATCAAAAAAGGAAGGCTTTTCGCCTTCTAGCTTGTGACCGTAAAACTGTCCTATCCATGCGACAACAAAAATCCCCAAAGAAATTTGCCATAAAGAAAAAGAGGCAGCAATTTGGGCGTTACCAAAGATGCAGGCCAATAAGAAGGCAAAAATCAAGATGCCCATTTTTACTGACAAACGCAAATAAAAAAACATAATGGGTATCAAAGTAACCATAGCCCAGTTGGCAATTAAATCAGAATTAATTCCCGATAATTCTTTTAAAATTCCGTTGGGAATAGACATGATTAGCCCTACAACAGAAAAAACGATTAAAGGAACACAAACAAAGTGGATGGCTTTATTTGTTTTGTTTTGGTGGCTAACCGCATATGCGTCTAGCCAGTCTTGCATTGTTTTCATGATATCATAATTATAATTCTTTTAATTTACATAATTTTATGAAATAAAAAAAAACATGTCTTTAACAGAATCCAATATGCTCCCTTTGGGGACAATTGCTCCACCTTTTATCTTGCCAAATGTGGTCACTAAAAACATGGAATCGCTTGGTGAGCATGCTGGAGAAAAGGGTACTCTCATTGTTTTTATGTGCAATCATTGTCCTTATGTTGTTCATCTTTTAGACCATTTGGTTGCCTTTGCAAAAAAAAATAAACAAAAGAGCATTAACACTATTGCCATTTCTAGTAATGAGGTAGAAAATTATCCTGCAGATCACCCAAAACACATGCGCGCTTTGGCCATTGAAAAAGCCTTTACTTTTCCCTATTTATATGATGAGAATCAGTCTGTTGCCAAAGCCTATGCTGCAGCCTGTACGCCTGACTTTTATCTCTTGGATGAAAAATACAAATTGGTCTATCGCGGAAGATATGATGCCTCTCGCCCTGGAAATAACATTCCCATTAGTGGAGAAGATTTACAAAATGCCGTTGATTTAATGCTAAAAAAACACCCTATCTCGAATAAGCAATATCCAAGCTTAGGGTGCAATATAAAGTGGAAAGCAGGAAATGAACCTGCTGGATTCTTTATTTAAAATCGACCAATTCAACCACAAACTTTAGGGTAGCATTTGGTGGTATAACGCCCCCAGCTCCAGCGGCCCCATAGGCTAAATCAGAAGGGATAATAAAGGTAGCTTTAGCACCTTTGTTTAAAAGAGCTATTCCCTCGTCCCATCCTGGAATAACTTGACCAACACCAAGACTGAACTCAATAGGTTCGTTTCGCTTGAAGGAAGAATCAAACACAGTACCGTCGAGTAGTTCTCCTTTGTAATGTACTTTAACACTATTTCCTTTTTCGGGTTTATCTCCTTCACCATCAGCATCTATAAGATAGAATAAACCACTCTCTGTTTGAGTAAATCCTTCAGTAATTCCCTCCATTGCTTTGGCTTGTTTCGCTTTTTCTTCTTCCATTCGCTTGCGTAAATCGGCTTCGAGGTTGTTGTAAGAGGCCACAGCATCAAATGCTTCAGCAGCAGATCCAACACGAAGAATCTCTAGCTTTTCTAGGGTATCACCTTGAGCTATACCATCAACTACATCTTGTCCTTCTTGAACAAAACCAAAAACGGTATGCTTGTCGTCTAACCATGGGGTTGCAACGTGGGTAATAAAAAACTGACTCCCATTGGTGCCAGGTCCAGCATTTGCCATAGACAATACACCTGCCTTATTGTGACGAAGTTCGGGATGAAATTCATCTGCAAATTGGTACCCAGGACCTCCCATACCAGAGCCTTGTGGACAGCCCCCTTGGATCATAAAGTCGGGGATAACACGATGAAAATTTAAACCATCGTAATAGGGAATTCCTGCCGGTTTCTCTTTGTTTTCTTGTGTTCCTTCTGCTAAAGCAACAAAGTTCCCAACTGTTCCCGGGGTTTTGTCATGGGTTAATGAAACGATAATTTCTCCTTTGGAGGTAGTGAATTTTGCGTATAAGCCGTCCTGCATTTTTTTATGTTTAGAACGCAAATATAAGGGATTCAAAAGAGTTATTGCGCAATTAATTTGCTACTTCATTAAGAAATTTAATGCGGAATAAACGAATGTCTTCTTCTTCAAAATCTCCATCAAACTCTTCTAGTGCATGGGTAATATCGTCGGTTTCAGCTTCCATAAAGTATTCATGGAGCTCTTCTTGCTGGTCTTCGTCTAAGATTTCATCTATCCAATAACTGATGTTTAATTTGGTTCCTGCGTAAACAATTGTCTCCATTTCACTAATGAAGCTAGACATATTCATCCCTTTTGCTGAAGCAATATCATCAAGAGGAAGCTTACGGTCAACACTTTGGATCATATAGAGCTTAAGTCCAGAATTTGCTCCGGTGCTTTTGACAATTAAATCGTCTGGTCGTGTAATCTCATTTTCATTGACATAGTTTTGAATCAATGTTAAAAAGGGGCCTCCATATTTCTTTGCCTTTCCTTCACCAACGCCATTAATATTTTTCAACTCCTCTATGTTGATTGGATATTTCAAGGTCATATCATTGATGGATGATTCCTGAAATACAGTATAAGGAGGAACTTCGTGTTCACCAGCTACTTTCTTGCGCAAGTGAATCAATTCCTTTTTTAAGGCAAGATCACTTACAACGTCCTTTTGAATCGATGATATTTGCTTTGCTTTGTAGGTATAGCTATGATCTTCTGTCATCATAAACGATTGAGGAGAAGCTTTAAGTGCCTTCCCTTTTTCAGTCAATCTTAGGACACCATAGGTTTCGATGTCTTTAGTCAAAAAACCAGCGACATTAGCTTGACGAATTAAGGCCATCCAAAAGGAATCATTTTTATATTTCCCCTGACCAAAAATGGGTAATTGTGCCGTATGATGGCTGTTTAAAATTGCATTTTGTTCTCCGATCAATGTTTTGACAACTTCTTTAGCTTTGAATTGTTCACGGGTTTTTTCAATGGCCTGAAGCAACAAATTTAGCTCCTCCATTGCCTCTACTTTTGCTTTTGGAAAACGAACATTATCGTCCATGTCTCCTCCATCGCCCGTTTCGTTATCAAAGGACTCGCCAAAATAATGCAAAATAAATTTTCTGCGTGAGATGGAGGTCTCGGCATAGGCAACCATTTCATTCAATAAGGCTAAACCTATTTCCTGTTCTGCCACTGGTTTTCCCGACATAAATTTCTCCAGCTTCTCAATGTCTTTGTAGGCATAAAAAGCCAAACAATGGCCTTCACCTCTGTCGCGTCCAGCACGACCAGTTTCTTGGTAATAACTCTCTATACTTTTGGGAATGTCATGATGAATGACAAAGCGCACGTCGGGCTTATCAATTCCCATACCAAAGGCAATGGTGGCGACAACCACATCGCATTCTTCTTTTAAAAAGGCATCTTGATTTTTTACCCGTGTTTTTGCATCTAACCCAGCATGATAAGGAATTGCATTAATGTCATTTACTTGGAGAGTTTGTGCTAATTGTTCTACTTTCTTGCGCGAGAGACAGTATATGATTCCTGATTTCCCTTTCCTTTCTTTGATGAATTTGATTATGTCAGTTTCTACATCTTCTGTTTTTGAACGAATCTCATAATACAGGTTGGGACGATTGAAAGAAGCTTTAAAAACGGTTGCATCAGTAATTTGAAGATTTTTAATAATATCCTCCTGCACTTTGGGGGTGGCAGTAGCAGTGAGGGCGATAACAGGAAGATCTTGATCTATTTGCTCAAGCATAAAACGAAGGTTGCGGTAATCGGGCCGGAAATCATGTCCCCATTCAGAAATACAATGGGCTTCGTCTATGGCCAGAAAGGAAATTTTGCTTTGCTTAAGAAAAGTAAGTGTTTCTTGTTTTGTCAATGACTCTGGTGCTACGAACAAAAGTTTGGTAATTCCTTGGCGAATATCATCCTTCACCTTCTCAATTGCTGTTTTTGTCAATGAAGAATTTAAAACATGAGCAACTCCTTCTTCTTGTGAAATACCTCGAATGGTATCAACTTGGTTTTTCATTAAGGCAATTAACGGAGAAACAACAATGGCTGTCCCCTCACACATCAATCCTGGCAATTGATAACACAATGATTTTCCACCCCCAGTTGGCATAAGAACAAAACTGTTTTTACGCGCTAATACATTTTTGATGACCTCTTCTTGTAAACCCTTAAAGGTTGAAAAGCCAAAATGTTTTTTTAATTCTTCTGTTAATTGCATTAAAGAGTGAAGTGCTTTAGATCAAATATTTTACATTTGTATCCATAAATATAACATTTAGTAAAGAATTTTCAATACAAAAGAATCGAAGAATTGTTAAATAAAACCAAAATATTTCACGTCCAAAAAAAAACTTTACCCATTAAATTAGATAAATACTTTGATGTATTTCATTTTTCAGATAGCCTTAAAAAAGAAATTAGCGAATGAGTACAGAGAATGAAATGTCTTTTTTGGATCATTTGGAAGAATTACGATGGCATTTAATTCGTTCTTCTTTGGCCATCATAATTGTAGCTACGTTAGCATTTATTGCAAAGGACTTTATTTTTGACACCCTCATTTTTGGACCAAAAAAAGCAGATTTCTGGACCTACGAACTTTTCTGTAATATCTCAAAAATGATGGGACAAGGAACAAGCTTCTGTATTCAAGAACTCCCCTTTCGTATTCAAAGTAGAGCTGTGTCTGGGCAATTTTCAGCACATTTATGGACCTCTATAACCGCTGGTTTTATCATAGCTTTCCCTTTTGTTTTATTGGAATTTTGGCGTTTTATTCGTCCAGGCTTGCATGCCAATGAGCGTAAAAATGCCCGTGGATTTATTTTTGTTGCTTCTATCTTATTTTTTATGGGGGTTCTGTTTGGATATTATATTGTCACTCCCCTCTCCATTAATTTTTTAGGTAGTTATACAGTAAGCAACGAGGTCTTCAACGACTTTGATCTCGATAGCTATATTGGCTTACTTCGTGCCGCTGTACTTTCTGCTGGCTTCATCTTTGAGTTACCCATATTAATGTATTTTTTGACCAAAATTGGTATAGTAACGCCAAACTTTTTACGCAGCAACAGGAAATTTGCAATCGTAATTGTGTTAAGTATTTCAGCTATTATAACACCCCCAGACATTGCAAGTCAAATCATCGTAACCATCCCAATTTTAATTTTATATGAAGTCAGTATTGTGATTTCTAAAATTGTATTTAAACGACAACAAAAAAACAATGAATAAGCTCGTCGAAGAATTTAATGCCTATCGTTCAAAAATGAATGAAAAGCTTTTGAATGAAAATTCAAAAATAATAAAACGTATATTTAACTTGGATGCTAATACCTATCAACCAGGGACGTTAGACAAAAGTAGTAAAGAGTTAATGGGACTCGTAGCATCAACTGTCTTACGTTGCGACGACTGTATTCGTTATCATTTAGAAGAATGCTATAAACATAAGGTTTCGAAAGCCGCCGTGGTAGAAAGTCTTGAAATTGCTACATTGGTGGGCGGAACAATTGTAATTCCACATCTACGAAGAGCTTTTGAATACTGGGAAGCACTCGAACAAAACCAACAATAAGATGCAACTACGCGCAAAAGAAATTGAAAAATCATATCGAGGCCGCAAGGTGGTCAATGGTATTTCCTTGGAAGTGAATCAAGGAGAAATTGTTGGTCTATTGGGACCCAATGGGGCAGGGAAAACAACTTCATTTTACATGATTGTTGGTTTGGTCAAACCAAACGATGGTGCCATTTTTTTGGACAATGAAGAAATCACCACCTTCCCCATGTATCAACGTGCACAAAATGGGATTGGATACCTTGCCCAAGAAGCTTCTGTCTTTAGAAAGCTGAGTGTGGAAGATAATATTTTAAGTGTACTCCAATTGACCAAATTGAGCAAGAAAGCCCAGTTAGAAAAAATGGAGGAATTGCTAGAAGAATTTGGTTTAAATCACATTCGAAAAAACCGAGGTGACCTACTCTCAGGAGGAGAACGTCGTCGTACTGAAATTGCACGTGCATTGGCCACCAGTCCAAAGTTTGTATTACTCGACGAACCTTTTGCGGGTGTTGACCCAGTTGCGGTAGAAGACATTCAACGAATCATTGCCCATTTAAAAAACAAAAATATTGGGATACTCATAACCGATCATAACGTACAAGAAACCCTCGCCATAACCGATAAGACTTATTTAATGTTTGAAGGGAAGATTTTAAAGGCAGGTAGCCCAGAAGAATTGGCTCAGGATGAGATGGTACGGAAAGTATATTTGGGTCAGAACTTTGAATTGCGCAAAAAGAAGATCAAATTTTAAAAAAGAATTTTATCGAGCTCAAAAGAATATAAATAACGATTATACCCGAAAGAGAGGCTATTCCAAAGTAAATGAATAAACCAGTTGCTATCATGAGCAATAGAACTGGAAACAACAAAGACATCATTCCTCCTGAAAACTTTAATGAAAACATTTTCCAATGAATATTCATTAAAATGACAGAAATAAAGCAACACACTGTCAAACTAATGGGATTCATCAAATAATCATTTAATTGCACCAGATAAGGATGACGAAAGATCATTGGTAAGCCCATAATCATTAATGCATTTGCCGGGGCTGGCAATCCTCGAAAATAAGGTAAGGGATCAGTAATCAAATTAAATTTTGCCAGTCTAAAAGCTACCCCAACAGTGATGCTATATCCTATTATTGCCAATGGGGCAACCGTGAAAACAAAAGCAAAATCTGGAATCAATGTAAAACTAAAGTCAATATTCTTAACGCCTGAAAGCACAAATAATTGATACATCAAAACCCCCGGTGCGAGTCCACTGCTAATCAAATCTGCCAAGGAATCAAGCTGAACACCCAGAGAACTTTCCTCCCCTAAAAGGCGGGCAAAAAATCCATCAAAAAAATCAAAGAAAACTCCCAAAGCAACAAACATTAGAGCCGCATTGAACTGATGGGAGAAAGCAAAAAAGGTAGCCAAACATCCACACAATAAATTTAGTGAAGTAAACAGATGAGGGATTGCTTTTCTAAGCATAAATCAATTTTTTTTTCAATTTACA
>CAJQKN010000077.1 GCA_905478905.1 uncultured Flavobacteriaceae bacterium
CGCTCTACATTGGTTACGAATAAATCATCTCCTACCAACTGAACTTTATCGCCTATTTTCTCGGTCAATGATTTCCATCCAGCCCAATCGTTTTCATCCATCCCATCTTCTATAGAGATGATTGGATATTTAGCAGAAAGATCGGCCAAATATTGTGCTTGCTCTTCTGAACTTCTCTTCACGCCAGTTTCTCCTTCAAAAAGAGTATAATCATATACCCCATCTTTATAGAATTCTGCTGCGGCACAGTCCAAGGCTATCATTACCTCATCTCCAACTTTATAACCAGCGTTTCCAATGGCTTTCATGATGGTATCGAGTGCATCTTCTGTTCCGTCTAGGGTGGGTGCAAATCCACCTTCATCTCCAACCGCAGTACTCAAATTGCGATCGTGTAATACTTTCTTTAGATGATGAAAAATCTCAGTCCCCATTTGCATGGCTTTAGAAAAAGTTGGCGCCGATACCGGCATTACCATAAATTCTTGGAATGCGATTGGGGCATCAGAATGCGATCCACCATTGATGATATTCATCATTGGAACTGGAAGCGTATTTGCACTAACTCCACCTACATAGCGATACAAAGGCATCCCAAGCTCATTTGCTGCAGCTTTTGCTACCGCTAATGAAACACCTAGGATTGCGTTTGCTCCAAGTTTTGACTTGTTTGGTGTTCCATCCAAATCAATCATCATCTGATCAATTTCATTTTGTTCGAAAACGGAAACACCAACAATGCGTTCGGCTAAGTCTTCATTAACATTTTTAATTGCTTTTAAAACGCCTTTTCCCATGAAGTCACTTCCTCCATCTCGAAGTTCTACGGCTTCGTGTTCCCCGGTAGAAGCTCCAGATGGAACTGCTGCACGGCCTAAAATGCCATTTTCAGTCACTACATCAACCTCTACTGTAGGATTTCCACGTGAATCAAGGATCTGTCTTGCATGAACGTTAATGATAATACTCATTTGTTTTTTGTTTAATTATTGGTTATTAATTTTCGATTAAGTCTTTGAATTGGTTAAATAAATACTTGGCATCATTTGGACCGGGTGCAGCTTCTGGATGGTACTGAACTGAAAAACATTTCTTGGATTTCATTTTAAGACCCGCCACTGTTTGATCATTCAAATGTGTGTGTGTAATTTCTATATCTGCATGTGCCTCGGCTTCCTCCCGATTTACAGCAAATCCATGGTTTTGAGAGGTAATCTCTCCTTTACCTGTAGAATGATTCAAAACAGGATGGTTGATTCCTCTATGGCCGTTAAACATTTTATAGGTAGAAACACCATTGGCCAAGGCAATTACTTGATGTCCCAAACATATACCAAACAAGGGTAAGTTTCTGGAAATAATTTCTTTGGCTACTTGTTGAGCCTGGTGTAATGGCTCAGGATCTCCAGGTCCGTTGGACAAGAAATATCCATCGGGATTCCATGCCTCAAGGGTGGCAAAGTCGGTATCATAAGGAAAAACCTTGATATACACTCCTTGTGCAGAAATATTATCCAAAATACTTTTCTTGATCCCAAGATCCAAAGCAGCTACTTTTAGGGGGGCATTTTCATCTCCATAAAAATAGGGCTCTTTGGTAGATACTTCTGAAGCTAGTTCACGCCCTACCATGGAAGGATAGGTTTTCAACTGTGCTTTCAATTCATCAATTTTATCTACTTCAGTAGTTATTAGGGCGTTTTGTGCACCATGCTCACGGATATAGATTACCAGGGCACGGGTATCTACATCAGAAATAGCCACCTTATTTTGCTGTGCAAAAAAATCAAATAGATTACTTGTCCCGCTTGGACGTGTATGCTCGTAGCTAAAGTTTTTACAAATTAATCCTGCAATTTTAATGGAATCGGATTGACTTTCATCTTCAAGGGTTCCATAATTTCCAATGTGTGCATTGGTCGTCACCATTAATTGCCCATAATAGGAGGGATCGGTAAATATTTCTTGGTAACCTGTCATCCCTGTATTGAAACATATTTCGCCAAATGCGGTACCTTCAATACCTATCGATTTTCCATAAAAAATAGTGCCATCGGCTAGTAAAACAATTGCTTCTGATCTGTTTTTATACTTCATTTATCTAAAGTTTTCACAAAGAAACATAAAAAAAGGATAAACTCGAAAAGCTTATCCTTTGTAATATGTTGTAATTATTAACATCTTTATTCTTGGGCTGAGTCGTCCTTTTCAGGAGCATCCACTGCTGGAGCTTCTTCTGTTGCTTCGACTGCAGGAGTTTCAGCCGGTTTTTTGGCTCTACTCCTACGGGTTGTCTTCTTGGTCGCTTCCTCTTTGTTTGTATAAACATCGTTGAAATCTACCAATTCGATCATCGCCATATCAGCATTATCACCTAAACGATTTCCCAATTTGATGATACGAGTGTATCCTCCGGGACGATCGCCAACCTTAACAGCTACATCTCTAAACAAAGAGGCTACGGCTTCTTTATTACGTAAATAGCGAAAAGCGGTACGGCGATTGTGAGTCGTATCGTCTTTTGATTTTGTGATCAATGGCTCCACAAATTGTTTCAAAGCCTTTGCTTTGGTAACTGTAGTATTGATTCTTTTATGTTCGATTAATGAACAGGCCATATTGGCAAGCATCGATTTACGATGAGCCTTTTTACGACCAAGGTGCATTACTTTTTTTCCGTGTCTCATTTTCTAGTGTATAAAAATGTCGGTTAGTCTTTATCTAATTTATATTTCGCAAGGTTCATACCAAAGGACAAGCCTTTAAGTACGACCAATTCTTCTAGCTCAGTCAATGATTTTTTTCCAAAGTTTCTGAACTTCATCAAATCATTTTTATTGTATGAAACTAAATCGCCTAGGGTATCAACTTCAGCAGCTTTCAAACAATTCAATGCGCGAACAGAAAGGTCCATGTCGATGAGTTTTGTTTTCAATAGCTGACGCATATGAAGTGACTCTTCGTCATAGGTTTCAGTTTGAGCAATCTCGTCTGCCTCTAGTGTGATGCGCTCATCAGAGAACAACAAGAAGTGGTGAATGAGTGTTTTTGCCGCTTCGGTCAAAGCATCTTTAGGGTGGATTGAACCGTCTGTAATGATTTCGAAAACAAGTTTTTCGTAATCTGTTTTTTGCTCAACACGGAAGTTTTCAATGCTAAATTTAACATTTTTTACAGGGGTGTAAATAGAGTCAATTGCAATGGTTCCCAATTGGGCATCCATTTTCTTGTTTTCTTCAGCAGGAACATATCCACGTCCTTTTTCAATGGTCAATTCCATGTTAAGTTGAACACTCTTTTCGAGGTTACAAATGACCAAGTCGGTATTGAGTACTTGAAAACCAGAAATAAATTTCTGAAAATCAGACGCTTTTAATTGATCTTGACCCCCAATTGTGATGGTTACTTTTTCGTTTTCAATGTCTTCTATTTGACGTTTGAAACGAACTTGTTTAAGGTTCAAGATGATCTCAGTTACATCTTCTACGATTCCGGGAATGGTTGAAAACTCGTGATCAATATTTTCGATCTTAACTGAAGTAATTGCAAATCCTTCTAAAGAAGAAAGTAATACTCTTCTCAATGCGTTCCCAACAGTTAGTCCATAACCTGGTTCTAGTGGACGAAATTCGAATTTTCCTTCGAATTCCGAAGAATCGATCATAATAACTTTATCGGGTTTTTGAAAATTTAATATAGCCATAAGGTAAACTTCAGTTAATTATTTAGAATATAATTCTACGATTAGTTGCTCTTTGATATTCTCAGGAATTTGTAGTCGCTGAGGTGTTGAAACAAACGTACCCTCAAGGGTAGAAGCATTCCAAGTTAACCATTCATATACAGAAGAGTTACGTTCTAAAGAATGCGTAATGGCTGATAAAGACTTTGATTTTTCTCTAACGCCAATAACATCACCTGGTTTAACGTGACATGAGGGGATATTAACCAATGCTCCGTTTAGGGTAATGTGGCGGTGAGAAACGAGCTGACGAGCTGCAGAACGTGTAGGAGCAATCCCTAAACGATAGACAACATTATCTAGGCGTGACTCACACAATTCTAGTAAAACCTCACCAGTAACACCTTTACTTTGCGAAGCGCGAGCGAAGATGATTCTAAATTGTTTTTCTAAAATACCATAGGTGTATTTTGCTTTTTGCTTTTCCATTAACTGGATAGCATATTCGGACTTTTTACCACGTCTTCTATTGTTTCCGTGTTGTCCTGGAGGATAATTTCTTTTTTCAAAAGACTTATCTGCACCAAAGATGGGCTCGCCAAACTTTCGTGAAATTTTTGTTTTTGGACCGGTATATCTTGCCATTGTTATTTTGGTTAATGTTAAAGGAGTTATGAATTAAGGTCGATTCCTTCGATAACTTTTATCCTTCAACAGGTTAATATTAATTATACTCTACGTCTTTTTGGAGGGCGACACCCGTTGTGTGGAAGTGGAGTAACATCGATGATTTCGGTTACCTCTATCCCGTTATTGTGAAGCGTTCTGATCGCAGACTCACGTCCGTTCCCAGGCCCTTTAACAAATACTTTCACTTGACGTAAACCAGCTTCTTGAGCTACTTTAGCACAATCTTCTGCAGCAGTTTGGGCAGCATATGGAGTGTTCTTTTTAGATCCTCTAAAACCCATTTTTCCGGCAGATGACCATGAAATAACTTCTCCTTTTACGTTAGTAAGCGAAATAATGATGTTGTTGAAAGAAGCATTGATATGCGCTTCTCCAGTTGATTCAACAATAACTTTTCTTTTTTTGCTAGTTGTTTTAGCCATAATCTAGAATTATTTCGTTGCCTTTTTCTTGTTTGCAACCGTTTTACGTTTTCCTTTACGTGTACGTGAATTGTTCTTGGTACGTTGACCTCTTAAAGGCAAACCTGAACGGTGACGAATTCCACGGTAACATCCAATATCCATCAATCGTTTGATGTTCAATTGAACCTCTGATCGCAATTCACCTTCAATTTTGAAAGATGATACTGCTTCACGAATGGCAGCAATTTCGCTGTCCGTCCAATCAGATACTTTTTTGCTTTCGTCTACTTTAGCTTCTGCTAAAATGCTTTGTGCACGACTGCGACCAATACCGAAGATATAGGTCAATGCAATTACGCCACGCTTTTGTTTTGGAATGTCTACTCCTGATATTCTTGCCATAATTATCCTTGTCTTTGTTTAAATCTAGGATTCTTTTTGTTAATAACATAAAGGCGTCCTTTTCTGCGAACTATTTTGCAGTCTGCGCTTCTTTTCTTTAATGATGCTCTTACTTTCATCGGTTTCTTTTTAAAATCTATAAGTGATCCTTGCTTTGGTTAAATCGTAAGGACTCATTTCTAATTTAACTTTATCTCCTGGTAATAACTTGATATAATGCAATCGCATTTTACCGGAAATGTGTGCGGTCACAACATGACCATTTTCTAATTCTACACGGAACATTGCATTGGATAATGCTTCAATGATTGTTCCTTCTTGTTCTATCGCTGCTTGTTTTGCCATCTTAAACTGCTGCTGATTTACGGTTTGTCCCAGCTTTCATTAAACCGTCGTAGTGACGATTTAGTAAGTAAGAATTTACCTGTTGTATGGTGTCAATTGCTACTCCAACCATAATCAATAGAGATGTACCTCCATAGAACAACGCCCATCCTTGCTGCATCCCTATTAATTTAACGACAACAGCTGGAAAAACAGCCAGTGCAGCCAAGAAGAGAGAGCCTGGGAAGGTAATGTGAGACATAACCGTGTCTAAAAAGTCACTTGTTTCATTCCCTGGTCGAACACCTGGAACAAAACCGCCACTGCGTTTTAGATCGTCTGACATTTTATTTGTTGGAACTGTAATTGCAGTATAGAAATAGGTGAAAATGATTATCAATAAAGCAAACACTATATTGTACCAAAGGCCAAAAATGTCTGAGAAATTAACTTGTAACCATTGTCCTAGATCGCTATCACCTATTAGTCTTCCAACATAGGCAGGAGCGAACATGATCGCTTGTGCAAAAATTATTGGCATAACACCAGAGGCATTTAACTTTAAAGGGATGTACTGGCGTGAACCAAAAACATTTGTCTCGTTTGTAGCTCCTTGTGTACGTCGAGCATATTGAACTGGAATCTGGCGCACAGCCATAACCAATAGAATAGACAAAACAATAATGATTATCCAAAGAATCAATTCGATTAAAATAAGGATTAAACCACCATTGTTTTCAGACACTCTTGAAACAACTTCTTGAGCAAAAGAAAGCGGAAGGGTTGCAATAATACCAACCATAATCAAAAGGGAGATACCATTACCAATACCTTTGTCTGTGATCTTTTCTCCTAACCACATGGCGAAGATTGTACCTGTCACAAGGATAATGACAGAAGGTGCCATAAAGCTCAATCCTTTACCAAGCACAAAGGCTGAGTCTGGAACACCCAGGGCGCCAAGGCCAAAGAGGTAAGCTGGAGCTTGTACAACACAAATTGCGATGGTTAACCATCGTGTAATTTGGTTCAATGTTTTACGTCCACTTTCTCCTTCTTTCTGTAGTTTTTGAAGATAAGGAATGGCAATTCCCATCAATTGAACTACAATAGAAGCAGAAATATACGGCATAATCCCTAGCGCAAATACAGAAGCATTGGCAAAGGCACCACCCGTAAACATATTTAAAACACCTAGAAGTCCTCCTCCACCAGTACGGTTTCCGAGCTCAGCAAGCTGAACAGCATCAATTCCTGGCAAAGTAATTTGCGCGCCAAAGCGATATATAAGTAGAATCACTAACGTTAACCCAATACGGTTACGCAATTCTTCTATTTTATAAATATTGACTAGGGTTTCTAAAAATTTCTTCATTGTTAATTATAATTCAATAGCTTCTCCACCTGCAGCTTCGATAGCGGCTTTTGCAGTAGCAGTAAATTTGTGTGCACTAACTTTGATGGCAGCTTTTAATTGGCCACGGCCAAGAATTTTTACTAATTCATTTTTACGAGCAAGACGCAATTCAACAATAGTATCAAAGCCTAAGGTGTCTTTGATTCTTTTTTCATCTACCAAACCTTGAAGTGTGTCCAAGTTAATCCCTTGGTATTCTTTACGGTTGATGTTTGTAAATCCAAATTTAGGAACACGACGTTGTAAAGGCATTTGACCTCCTTCAAATCCTAATTTCTTAGAATAACCTGAGCGTGATTTTGCTCCTTTGTGACCACGAGCAGCAGTACCACCTTTTCCAGAACCTTGACCACGGCCAAGACGTTTTGAATTTTTGTGCGTGGATCCCTCTGCGGGTTGTATATTACTTAAGTTCATATCTACGATTTATGCTTCTGAAACAGAAACTAAGTGAGCAACTTTTTTTATCATTCCAAGGATGTTTGGTGTAGCGTCGTGAACGACTTCTTTTCCAATTCCTCTTAAACCAAGTGCTTCAAGGGTAAGCTTTTGCTTTTTGAGACGCTTGATGCTACTTTTTACTTGTTTTACTTTAACTTTTTGCATGGCTAACTGAATTATCCGTTAAATACTTTATCCAAAGACACACCGCGTTGACGAGCAACAGTGGCTGCATTTCTCAAATGAAGTAATGCGTCGAAGGTTGCTTTTACTACGTTGTGTGGATTAGAAGAGCCTTGCGACTTGGAAAGTACATTGTGTACACCCACTGCTTCTAATACTGCACGTACAGCTCCACCTGCAATTACCCCTGTACCGGCAGATGCTGGCTTAAGGAATACGCGGGCTCCGCCATATTTACCTTTTTGTTCGTGTGGAACAGTTCCATTAGTAATAGGAATACGAACGAGATTTTTCTTGGCATCTTCTACAGCTTTAGAAATTGCTTCAGCAACTTCCTTAGATTTTCCTAAACCTTGGCCAACAACACCGTTTTCATCTCCAACAACTACGATGGCTGAAAATCCGAATGCACGTCCACCTTTGGTTACTTTGGTTACACGCTGTACCCCTACTAATCGATCTTTTAATTCGAGACCTCCAGGTTTTACCAATTCAACGTTTTTATAATCTTGATACATATTCGCTTATTAAAATTTTAATCCACCTTCACGCGCACCTTCAGCAAGAGATTTCACTCTCCCGTGATATAAGTATCCGCCACGGTCAAAACGCACGACAGAGATTCCAGCTGCAATAGCCTTTTCTGCGATGTTTTTACCAACAGCAGTCGCGGTTGATTGTTTGTTTTCTTCATTAACGCTATTGTCTCTTGAAGAAGCTGCAACGAGGGTTTTCCCAGTTGAGTCATCAATTATTTGTGCGTAAATTTCTTTGTTGCTTCTAAAGACTGATAAGCGTGGTGCATCTGCAGTTCCCGATACGGTTTTGCGAATACGACGACGAATTCTTAGTCTTCTTTCTTCTTTACTTAGTCCCATATTAAACTACTTATGCAGATTTCCCTGCTTTTCTTCTGATTATTTCCCCTACGAATTTGATACCTTTCCCTTTGTACGGCTCAGGTCTACGGAAAGAACGAATCTTTGCCGCTACAAAACCAACCAACTGCTTGTCGTGAGAACTCAGTTTAATGATCGGGTTTTTTCCTTTTTCAGAAATGGTTTCTACCTTTACTTCTGGCGCAATGTCCAACAAGATGTTGTGTGAAAAACCTAGCGCTAAATCAAGCTTCTGACCTTGATTTGACGCACGATATCCAACTCCAACTAATTCTAGCTCTTTGGTGAAGCCTTTGCTTACACCTTCGATCATATTAGCCAGCAGGGCACGGTATAAACCATGCTTGGACTTGTGGTCTTTTGATTCTGAATTTCTTTTTACGGTGACGATACCTTCGTTTTGTTCGAAAGACACTCCATCGTATGGTTGTTCTAGTTCACCTAGTTTTCCTTTTACGACTAACTTGTCGGCCAAGATCTCTACGGAGACGCCTTCAGTTATCGCTACAGGATTATTACCAACTCTAGACATTTCTTTTTTGTTTTATTATTTAATAAACGTAACACAATAATTCGCCGCCTACATTTTCTTTTTTGGCTTGCTTACCTGTCATTACTCCCTTAGAAGTAGAAACTATAGAAACACCTAAACCGTTTAAAATTCGTGGTAATTCGGTTGAACCAGCATACTTGCGTAGACCTGGCGTAGAAATACGTTGAATTTTATTGATTACTGGCGCTTTTGTAGCGGCATCATATTTCAATGCGATCTTGATACTTCCCTGTTTGTTGTCAGTTTCTTCAAACTTATAACTAAGGATAAAACCTTGATCGAATAATATTTTTGTGATTTCTTTTTTCACATTGGAGGCCGGAATACTCACTACGCGGTGACCTGCTGAGTTTGCATTTCGGATTCTTGTAAGATAATCTGCTAATGGATCTGTGTACATAATTCTATTTTTTAGATTACCAACTTGCTTTTGTTACACCGGGAATTAACCCTTTGTTGGCCATTTCTCTAAAGGTTACCCTTGATAGACCAAATTGACGCATGTATCCTTTTGGACGACCGGTGAGTTTACAACGGTTGTGCATACGAATGGGCGAAGCGTTTTTTGGAAGCTTTTGTAATGCTTCATAATCGCCTGCTTCTTTCAATGCTTTGCGTTTTTCAGCATACTTAGCGACTGTTTTTGCACGTTTTACTTCACGTGCCTTCATTGATTCTTTAGCCATCTTAGTTCTTTTTAAAAGGTAATCCTAGTTCTGTTAATAACGACTTAGCTTCTTTATCGGTGGGTGCTGATGTCACAAAAGTGATGTCCATACCAGCGATCTTGTTCACTTTATCGATGTCAATTTCTGGGAAGATAATTTGCTCTGTAATACCTAGCGTATAATTTCCGCGTCCGTCAAAACCATTGGCTTTTACTCCTTGGAAATCACGTACACGAGGTAGGGCTACGGTAACTAAACGATCAAGGAATTCATACATGCGTTCCCCGCGAAGGGTTACTTTAACGCCTATGGGCATCCCTTTTCTTAATTTAAAAGCTGCAACGTCTTTCTTTGAATTGGTTGCGATTGCTTTTTGACCTGTGATGGCTGTTAACTCGTCAACAGCATGGTCAATTAGTTTCTTGTCTGCAACGGCAGCACCAACTCCACGGCTGAGAACAATCTTCTCGAGTGTAGGAACTTGCATCACGTTAGAATAGCTAAACTCTTCTTTGAGTGCGCTAACGATTCTGTCGTTGAATTCTTGTTTTAGTCTAGGTGTATAACTCATTACTAAATTACTTCATTAGATTTTTTCGCGAACCTTACTTTCTTATCGCCTTCCATTCGGTAACCTACACGAGTCGTTTGACCGTCTGAAGTTAATAGTGAAAGGTTAGAAATTTGGATTGGCGCTTCTTTTTCTTGGATACCTCCTTGCGGATTCTGCGCGCTTGGTTTAGCGTGCTTCTTAACAAGGTTTACGCCTTCGACAAAAGCCTTATTGTCTTCGCGAAGAACAAGCATAACTGTTCCTTCTGCACCTTTGTGTGCTCCAGCAATTACGCGAACCTTATCTCCTTTTTTAATTTTTAATTTTCCCATGTCAATGGCTTAAAGCACCTCTGGTGCTAATGATACAATTTTCATGAATTGTTTATCTCTCAATTCACGTGCTACAGGGCCAAAAACACGTGTTCCACGCATTTCACCAGTTGGGTTTAGCAACACACAAGCGTTGTCATCGAAACGGATGTATGATCCGTCTGGGCGACGTACTTCTTTTGTTGTTCTAACCACTACTGCCGTCGATACTTCTCCTTTTTTGATTGTTCCAGAAGGGGAAGCTTCTTTTACGGTAACGACAATTTTGTCGCCTAAGGAAGCATAACGTCTTTTTGTACCACCCAAAACACGGATGGTTAGGACTTCTTTGGCACCGGTATTATCGGCTACTTTTAATCTTGATTCTTGTTGTAACATGATTATTTAGCTCTTTCAATAATTTCTACTAGTCTCCAACACTTTGACTTACTCAAAGGACGGGTTTCCATGATTTTTACAGTATCACCAACATTACAGTCATTGGTGTCGTCATGGGCAACATATTTTTTGGTCTTCAAAACGAATTTCCCATACATGGGGTGCTTCACACGTTTTACCTCTGATACAACAATGGATTTTTCCATTTTGTTACTGGTAACAACGCCAATTCGTTCTTTTCTTAGATTTCTACTTTCCATATACTAAGCTTCTTGTTGTCTTTGCGTGATTGCGGTATGCAAACGTGCAACGGTTTTACGTGCACTTCTAATTTGCAATGGATTTTCTAGCGGCGTAATTGCATGTGCCATGTTCAACTCAGTAAGTTGCTTTTGGTGCTCAGTCAATTTGTCCTGAAGATCTGCTATCGAAAGATTGTTAATTTCTGATTGTTTCATAGTTATTGCTCAATTATGCTTGAAAATCTCTCGCAGTAATGAATTTCGTTTTTACGGGTAGTTTTTGGGCGGCCAAACGCAAGGCTTCTTTGGCTACATTTGCCGCTACACCAGATACTTCGAAAAGTATACGTCCTGGCTTTACAACAGCAACAAAATATTCTGGCGCTCCTTTTCCTTTCCCCATACGTACCTCAAGAGGTTTCTTAGTAATGGGCTTGTCTGGAAATATCTTGATCCATAATTGACCTTCTCTTTTCATGTGACGTGTTGCAGCAATACGTGCAGCTTCAATTTGACGAGAAGTAATGAATTTTGAATCCAACGATTTAATCCCAAACATTCCATTGGAAAGTTGGTGTCCACGCTGAGAAATACCTTTCATTCGGCCTTTCTGCGCTTTACGGAATTTAGTTCTTTTAGGTTGTAACATGATTTCCTACCTATTTATTTCTACGTCGTTGTGGACGTTGATTGTTATTCTTTCCTGCGTTGTTGGTCTTTTTGGTCATACCTACCAAAGGAGACAATTCGCGTTTACCGTATACCTCACCTTTCATGATCCATACTTTGATTCCCAAACGACCATAGGTAGTATGGGCTTCAACCAATGCGTAATCAATGTCAGCACGGAATGTAGATAAAGGAATACGTCCTTCTTTGTACGATTCAGAACGAGCCATTTCAGCACCATTTAGACGTCCAGAGATTTGGATTTTTATTCCTTCAGCATTCATACGAATAGCTGCAGCGATGGCCATTTTAATGGCTCTACGATAGGAAATACGTCCTTCAATTTGACGCGCGATAGAAGCTCCTACCAACTGTGCGTCCAATTCTGGGCGTTTAATTTCAAAAATATTAATCTGGATTTCTTTTGAAGTAATTTTCTTTAACTCTTCTTTCAGTTTATCCACCTCTTGACCTGCTTTCCCAATAATGATACCGGGACGTGCCGTAGTAATGGTTACTGTGATGAGCTTAAGGGTACGCTCGATGATTACATTCGATACGCTAGCTTTTGCCAAACGTGCGTGAATATATTTTCTAATCTTGTCGTCTTCGGCAAGTTTATCACCATAGTCGTTTCCTCCATACCAGTTGGAGTCCCATCCTCTAATGATGCCTAAGCGATTTCCGATTGGATTCGTTTTCTGTCCCATATTAGCTTTCTGTATTGTTTGATCCTAAAACAAGAGTAACATGATTTGAACGTTTGCGAATGCGGTGCGCACGACCCTGTGGGGCTGGACGTAAACGTTTTAACATACTTCCTCCGTCGACGCGGATTTCTTTCACATATAATGCTGCAGTTTCGATGTCAGCATCTTCATTTTTTGCTTCCCAATTGGCCAAAGCTGATAACAACAATGTCTCCAATCGTCTTGATGCTTCCTTAGAGTTGAACTTTAAGATAGCTAAGGCCTTGTTGACACCCTCACCTCGAACTAAATCTGCGACTAAACGCATTTTTCGTGGAGAAGTTGGGCAATTGTTCAACTTAGCAAAAGCAAGCGATTTTTTCGCTTCTTTGTTTGCCTGCGCAGTTTGTCTTTTACGATTTCCCATGTCTGTTATTTTTTACCTTTATTTTTTGCACCTGCATGACCGCGATACGATCGAGTTGGTGAAAATTCGCCTAGTTTGTGTCCTACCATATTTTCGGTTACATATACAGGAATAAATTGTCTTCCGTTATGTACACCAAAGGTTTGCCCAACAAAGTCGGGGGTAATCAACGAGGCGCGTGACCAAGTTTTGATAACTGTTTTCTTTCCGGACTCAAGATTGGAATCTACCTTTTTAACGAGGCTGTGATGCACAAAAGGTCCTTTTTTTAATGAACGTGCCATAGTTGTTTATTTTTTTCTACGTTCTATAATAAATTTATTACTCGCTTTGGTCTTAGAACGTGTTCTGTATCCTTTCGCTGGTACACCATTACGGTTACGTGGGTGACCTCCAGAAGCACGACCTTCTCCACCACCCATGGGGTGATCAACAGGGTTCATGGCTACTGGTCTTGTTCTAGGACGACGACCTAACCAACGTGAGCGACCTGCTTTTCCAGATACCAACAATTGGTGATCTGAATTGGATATCGCTCCGATTGTCGCTAAACAAGTAACTAGAATCATACGCGTTTCTCCAGAAGGCATTTTCACTGTGGCATATTTCCCGTCTCGTGCCATCAACTGAGCAAATGCTCCTGCACTACGTGCAATGTTGGCTCCACGACCTGGGTGTAGTTCAATACATGAAATGATCGTTCCAAGTGGAATTGCCGATAGTGGAAGTGTATTTCCTACTTCTGGGGCAACACTGGCTCCAGAAACTACGGTTTGTCCAACCTGCAATCCATTTTGGGCGATAATGTATCGCTTTTCGCCATCGGTATATTCTACCAAAGCGATGAATGCAGTTCTGTTTGGATCGTATTCAATTGATTTAATTTCCGCAGCAACATCAAACTTATTACGTTTGAAATCGACAATACGGTACCGCTTTTTGTGCCCTCCACCTACATGGCGAATGGTCATTTTCCCGGTATTGTTTCTTCCTCCTCTACGCTTTTTCGGAGCCAAAAGGCTTTTTTCCGGCTTGTCAGTAGTAAGGGCGTCAAATCCATTTACTACTCTAAATCGCTGCGCTGGAGATATCGGTTTTAGTTTTCTAACTGACATGTGACGCTATTATAAATTATTATAAAAATCGATTGTATCTCCTTCGGCTACATCGACGATGGCCTTTTTGATACGGTTTGTTTGTCCTCTCTGCAATCCAGTTTTTGTATAACGTGTTTTACGTTCTGGACCATAGTTTTGTGTTCTTACTTTGTCTACAGAGACACCATAGGCTGTTTCAACAGCTTTCTTGATCTCTACTTTGTTTGCTGTAGTGTTTACCAAAAACGTATAGCGATTATTCATCTCGCTATCTGCAGTGGCTTTTTCCGTAATGATTGGTTTTATCAAAATATTCATAACACTATGCTTTATTCAAAATAGTTACTATTTCGTCTACAGACGACTCACTTATAACTAAACTATTTGCATTGACAATTTTGTAAGTGCTTAATTCTGAAGTAGTTATTGCTTCTGACTTACTTAAATTGCGCGACGACAAATATACGTTATTATTTGGCTCAGCCAAGACGACCAAAGACTTTTTACTATCAATGCCTAAAGACTTCAAAATAGCGATGTATGCTGAAGTTTTTGGTGTATCAATTTTAAAGTCTTCCAAAACGATGATGGACTTCTCTTGCGCTTTTAATGTCAAGGCAGATTTTCGTGCTAATCGTTTAACTTTTTTGTTTACTTTTTGGCTGTAATCACGTACACGTGGTCCAAAAACACGTCCTCCACCTCTAAAGAGTGGATTCTTGATAGAACCTGCACGAGCTGTACCTGTTCCTTTTTGTTTCTTTATTTTACGTGTACTACCTTTAATCTCACTGCGTTCTTTGGCTTTGTGCGTTCCTTGGCGTTTATTGGCCAAGTGCGACTTTACGTCCAAATAGATAGCGTGATTGTTTGGCTCAATACCGAATACGTCTTTGGAAAGTTCAACTTTCCTTCCCGTATCTTTTCCCTGAATGTCAACTACTGCTACTTTCATTATTTCTGAACGATTACATAAGCGTTAGTATGTCCAGGTACACATCCTTTGACAACCAAAAGATTTTTTTCCGCAACAACTTTTAACACTTTTAAGTTTTGTACTTTAACTGTATCGCCTCCCATTCTTCCGGCCATGCGCATTCCTTTGAATACACGGGCAGGGTAAGAAGCAGCACCAATAGATCCTGGTGCACGTAAACGGTTGTGTTGACCGTGAGTGGCTTGACCAACACCGGCAAAACCATGACGTTTTACAACCCCTTGGAAACCTTTCCCTTTGGTGGTTCCTGAGATGTCAACAAATTCTCCCTCAGTAAAGAGGTCTACTGTAATTGTGTCTCCCAA
>CAJQKN010000078.1 GCA_905478905.1 uncultured Flavobacteriaceae bacterium
TTGCTGCGATTCTTTTTGACTCAACCACGCCCAGTCACGGTTGAGATCAAAGTAATAATGATTGTATCTACCGCCCGGCCATTCTTCAAAATGTTCGTTTGCAAGAGGGGAGCTGTCAAAGGGAGTGCTTTTCACTTGGTTGTACCAATTAACATAGCGATCTCGTCCATCTGGATTGATACAGGGATCCATGATGACGATCAGATTGTCTAACCAATCTTGTTTTTCTGTCACCAAGGTATACAAGGTTTTAAGTGCAGCTTCTGTGCTAGTTGATTCATTACCATGAACATTATAGCTCAGCCAAACCACACTGAATTCTTTTGTTGTTTCTTTTTCTCCTTCAGCATAGCCAATGGATCGCAAATGATCTTTGCGAAGACTTTCTAATTGTGCAAGATTTTCAGGAGAGGATAAATAAACCAACTGTAAGGTTCTTCTTTCATTTGTTTTACCATAGGGAGCGGTTTGCGCAAAAGCAGAGTTTTCAGCAACATGATTGACATAATCAATGACTTGATGATGGCGGGTAAATTGAGTCCCGAGTTCATAGCCTAAGAAATCTGAAGGTGATTTTAGTTGAGCATTGCAAATTATTCCAAGGAATAAACTGTGCAGTAAAAGAACGGTTTTTTTCATGTTGTTTATTTATTGTTTGTAAATATATAATTTATACGATACCTTTTTTATTCAAAAGAGAAGGAATATCTTTAGCAGACTAAATAATTGCGATGTCAATATCACATATTCCTTATCGAGATACAGGCTATTTTTCGACCTTAATATGTGATTTGGTAGAGCAACATCCTGCCCTAGAGGCAATGATTGCTCGACATCCTTCGATAGCATCTTTTGGAGTACAGCTCAAGGAAAAGGCTGATCAATATACTGAAACTACTCGAACTGCATTGGTAAAAGCGCTTAAAGACCAATATGCTAATTTACCTCTGTCCGAAGAAGTCTCGGCCAATATTAGATTGCTAGAAGACAAGAAGACATTCACCATCACAACAGGGCATCAATTAAATTTATTTACTGGGCCCTTATATTTTGTATTTAAGATTGTTTCGACCATCAACCTTTGTAAACAACTGAAGGAGAAATACCCATCAAATAATTTTGTGCCGATCTATTGGATGGCTACCGAAGACCATGATTTTGAAGAAATATCATTTTTTAATTTTAACGAGAAAAAAATAAAATGGAGTTGTGAAAGTAAGGGAGCTGTAGGTCGTTTACCCCTAGACAACCTTGCTCCATTGTTGGATTTATTTGAAGGTTCTATAGGAGCAAATAGAGCCGCAAGTCTGTTGAAAGCGTTGATAAAGACAAGTTATCGCTCTTCGGCTAACTTGGCTGAAGCTACACTGCGTTTAGTGCATGAATTATTTTCGTCTAAAGGTCTCGTTATTTTAGATGCAGACACTCCAGATCTAAAAAAGTTATTCATCCCTTATGTTCGTACAGAGTTAGAAGAAAGTCAATGTGAGAAATCAGTACAGTCTACGATAGATACACTGCAAAACAACTATTCAGATCAGTATACCCCACAGGTGAATCCAAGAGAAATAAACCTTTTTTACCTCACAGATGAGATACGCGAGCGTATTGTTCGAACCCCCAAAGGATACGAAACGGTCGATTCAAAGATCGAGTTTTCTACCGCATCTATACTAGAAGAACTCGAGACATATCCAGAGCGTTTCTCTCCAAATGTATTACTGCGGCCCTTGTATCAGGAAGTGCTATTGCCCAACCTCTGTTATATTGGTGGTGGAGGTGAAATTGCCTATTGGTTGCAGTTGAAAAAGTTTTTCCAAGCACAAAATGTCGCTTTCCCTATTCTTTTATTGCGTAATTCTGCTGTTTTGGTTTCAACAAAGACAGCAAAGAAGATAGAAAAACTTAATCTCACTACACAGGACTTTTTTCTCAAACGCACTGCTTTAATCAACAAAAAAATCCGTCAAATAAGTAATATTGATTTGGATCTGCATCCCTTCAAAGAAAAGTTGCAAGAACAGTTTACACATTTAGAAATCCTAGTAAACAGTACTGACGCTTCTTTTGCAGGCACAGTAGCAGCGCAAAAACAAAAACAATTCAATGGGATCGATACGCTAGAAAAGCGCTTGTTGCAAGCCCAAAAACGAAAGTTGGTTGATCATGTTGAGCGATTAAGTGATTTGCATGAAACCATTTTTCCAAGGGAATCACTCCAAGAGCGACACAATAATTTCTTTCAATTCTACCTTGAATATGGCGAAGATATTCTGCCTTTGTTATTTGAATCCTTGGATCCATTGCAGTTAGAATTTTCATGGATTGAGCTTCCCTAACAATTGTTGAAAATCTTTCATTTCTCTTTTTCCTCACGTGCTGAATAATTGTATTTTTGTGCATGGAAGAAAAAGTACTGATCCTTGATTTTGGATCCCAATATACTCAGTTAATCGCTCGACGTGTTCGCGAGCTTTTTATCTACTGCGAAATTCACCCCTATAATAATCCACCAAAAGATGTAAATCCTTTTAAGGCAGTGATTTTGTCTGGCTCCCCTTTTTCGGTGAGAGGGGAAGATGCTCCTCATCCAGCCTTGAATGAGATAAGAGGGAAAAAGCCATTGCTTGCAGTGTGTTATGGAGCGCAGTACTTAGCACATTTTTCTGGAGGAAAGGTCAGTCCCTCTGCTACCCGCGAATATGGAAGAGCTAATCTTTCTGAGATCAAATCGAACGAATCCTTGTTCTCTGGAATATCTATTGGGAGTCAGGTGTGGATGAGTCACAGCGATACCATAAAGGAATTACCGACCAATGGAGTGCGCTTGGCTAGTACTACTGATGTTCACAATGCAGCCTATCGTATTGAGGGAGAACAAACCTTTGCCATTCAATTTCATCCAGAAGTATATCACTCCACAGACGGAAAACAGTTGTTGGAAAACTTCTTGGTCAATATTGCAGGAGTCAAACAAGATTGGACGCCAGATTCTTTTGTTTCCATGACTCTTGAGAACCTTCGCAAGCAAATTGGTGATGAGAAAGTGATTCTTGGTCTTTCGGGAGGAGTAGATTCTACCGTTGCTGCGGTGCTGTTGCATCAAGCAATTGGAGACCAACTCACCTGTATATTTGTCAACAATGGTTTATTGCGTAAGAACGAATTTTCCAGTGTCTTGGATCAATACAAGGATATGGGACTCAATGTAAAAGGAGTTGATGCAACTACCCATTTTATGACAAAGTTAGCCGGTCTTTCTGATCCTGAGCAAAAACGGAAAGCCATTGGAAATGCTTTTATCGATGTCTTTGATGATGAATCCAAAGCGATTGAGGGGGCGACTTGGCTTGCCCAAGGAACCATCTATCCAGATGTTATCGAATCAATTTCTGTCAATGGACCTTCAGCAACCATTAAATCACATCACAATGTAGGTGGACTTCCGGATTATATGAAACTCAAAATCGTTGAGCCTTTACGCATGTTGTTCAAAGATGAAGTTAGACGTGTAGGAAAAAGTTTGGGGATAGATTCAGCATTGTTGGGGCGTCACCCTTTTCCAGGTCCAGGCTTGGCTATTCGAATTTTGGGAGACATTACCCTCGAAAAAGTGGCCATGCTTCAAGAGGTCGATGCTATTTTTATTCAAGGCCTTCGCGACGCTAATTTATACGATTCTGTTTGGCAAGCCGGGGCGATTTTGCTACCTGTAAATAGTGTTGGTGTAATGGGTGATGAGCGAACCTATGAAAAATGTGTTGCCTTACGTGCAGTAACTTCAACCGATGGTATGACGGCAGACTGGGTTAACCTTCCTTATGAATTTCTTCAAAAAACATCAAACGACATAATCAACAAAGTAAAAGGAGTAAATCGTGTGGTATACGATATTAGCTCTAAGCCACCCGCAACGATTGAATGGGAATAATTGTTGATATTACGCTATATATGAGAGCATTTTTATTTTTTATGGCTGTTTTTTTAATGACCAACCTACATGGTCAAGAATCGCCTGAACGTTTTATTACGCACAAGGTAAAAAAGAAAGAGACGCTCTATGGTCTTGCCCGGACATACAATATCAATGTGGATCAAATTCTAGAATTCAATCCTTTGGTGGAAAAAATTGGGTTAAAGAAAAAGATGCAGTTGAAAATCCCTGTTTATCCCATTGTTGAGGTTCCAAAAGCAGTCGCATTGAAGGAAGGACTTGAAAAGTATTTGGTTCAGCCTAAAGAAACCAAATGGCGTTTAGCCTATCGTTATGGTGTAACCATTCAGGAACTTGAAGCCCTCAATCCGCAAATAGTAGAGGGTTTGAAAATTGGACAAGAAATTGTTATTCCAACCCGCCTCGCAAGTGAAACTAAAGCATTGGAAGAAGAGTTTAATTATTATAAAGTAAAACCCAAAGAAGGCTTTTATCGCATTGAAAAGAAGTTGGGTGTATCCCAAAGTGATTTAATTATATTGAACCCTAGCCTAACAACTACTGGTCTTCAACAAGGAATGATATTAAAAATCCCACTTCAAAAAACAGGAGATTTAAAAGTTGAAGACGATCTTTTGATCGAAAAAGTGCGTTTAGAAGATTCTCTTTTGACCAATACCTATTTACAAATCGCAGCTTTTTTACCCTTCAAAACTGCAGCAATCGAATTTGATTCAATTGAAAAAACCAATAAATTATTAAAGGAGCGAAACATACATACCATTGCTTTGGATTTTTATATGGGTATGGAAATGGCGATAGCCAAGGCAGATTCTTTGGGGATTACAACGAAATTAACCGTTTTCGATTCACAAAATGATAAAGGTGTTATAAAATCTGAAGCAGCCAACCACCAATGGGAAGGTACTAGCGCCATTATAGGACCGCTTGTTCCAGCAAATTTTGATGCAGCAGCAGAATTGGAAGAACTACAGTCTATTCATATGATCGCTCCCCTGTCATCTAGGGCTGTTAAAAAGCGATCCAATGTATTTCAATCGGTTAGTGTTTTAGCAAAAATGCGTACAGAGATGATGAATTATCTCGAGAAGGTAATCGATACTACACAAAATGTAATGATTATTGCCGATTCACTCAATGCTGACTTTGCCACTCGACTACAAAATAAATACCCATTTGCAAGTCGAGTATACCAAGAGCCTGGCGGCTTTGTAATCCCTGATCTAGTTGACTCTTTGTTGATTGATTCTTTACCAAATAAAGTTATTTTTGAGTCACAAGATTTGAATCTAGCAGCAAATGTCATCTCGCTGCTAAACTCTCAAGTATCCAAAGATCGAGATGTACAGTTGTTTACAACCATGCGAACACCGATCTACGAAAACGCAAATATTTCGCGAAAGCATTTAGGAAATCTGAAGTTCACTTATACCAGTGGATCTCATCCAAAAGAAAATATTGCGCGAGCACAATTTAAAGAGGCCTTTCAAAGGCGTTTTGGTGATTATCCCTCTAAAGAAGCCTTTCGGGCCTATGATGTGACCTTGGATATACTTCTCCGTTTTGCCTATCAAAACACCCTCTTCATTCCTTCGCTGGGCGAAACAGATTATATTGAGAATCGATTCTTGTACGAGGAAGATAGTCCAAATGGATTTCAAAACACTGCTTTTTATCTTTTGCAGCATGAGGATTACCAAATCAATGAAATCAAGAAATAAGCATCTTGTACCCATATAAACGAATACTTTTTGTAATTTTGAGTCCGGTAAATAGGAATACTTTTCAATAAAAAACCGGATGTCAAAAACCAAATATATTTTTGTTACTGGAGGCGTTAGTTCCTCATTAGGAAAGGGAATTATTGCAGCTTCTCTAGCAAAGTTATTACAGGCGCAAAAATACCGTGTCACCATACAGAAATTTGATCCTTACCTAAACATAGATCCTGGGACCTTAAATCCATATGAACACGGTGAGTGTTTTGTGACCGACGATGGCGCTGAAACTGACCTTGATTTAGGTCACTACGAGCGTTTTTTAAACGTGCGAACCTCACAAGCGAACAACGTAACCACTGGACGTGTTTACCAAAGCGTTATTGACAAAGAACGCCGTGGTGAATTTTTAGGAAAAACAGTTCAGGTCATTCCGCACATTACCAATGAAATTAAACACCGCATGATGCTTTTGGGTGAAAGTGGTGATTATGATATTATCATTACTGAAATCGGTGGAACCGTTGGAGATATTGAGTCTTTACCCTACATTGAATCTGTTCGTCAAATGATATGGGAATTAGGAGAAGAAAATGCTATGGTCATCCATTTGACATTAATTCCTTATTTGTCTGCAGCAGGTGAGTTAAAGACAAAACCCACACAACACTCTGTCAAGACCTTGATGGAAAGTGGAGTAAAAGCCAATGTATTGGTTTGTCGAACAGAGCACTCCATCAATGAAGATATCAAACAAAAATTGGCTCTTTTTTGTAACGTAAAAAAAGGAGCCGTCATTGAGTCTATCGACGCGCAAACCATCTACGATGTTCCACTGTTGATGCAAGAAGAAGGTTTGGATAAGGTTGTTTTAGAACAACTGCAATTGCCTGCTCCCGGAACAGCTGATCTAGAGCGATGGAAAGCGTTTTTACACAAGTTTAAAAACCCAAAACATACCATTCGAATTGGTCTTGTTGGGAAATATGTTGAATTACAAGATTCCTATAAATCTATTTTAGAGGCTGTAAGTCATGCTGGAGCCATAAATGAAACCAAAGTTG
>CAJQKN010000079.1 GCA_905478905.1 uncultured Flavobacteriaceae bacterium
TTTATTTCTTCTTGGAAGCGGAATGGCATAAACCAAACAAAAAAGAAAACAAAATCTGCGCAACCGTTACGGTGTCAAGATATTCATTGTTGCCTTGTGTTGGACATTGTTCACGGCAGTTTTTCCATTGCTAAAAGAGGATTATTTCTCTTGGGCGCACTACCTCTTTTTTGCAGAGCGTTTTTTATTGGTGTTTATAGCGACCCTTCCTTTTGAGATACGAGATTCATCGACAGATGACTCAAATTTAGGAACGATTCCTCAAGTCATTGGAAGGAAGAATACACAATTTTTGGGTTATGCTTTACTCCTATTTTTGGGACTTTTATTGGTCGTAAACAGTAAGTTCACCACCTTAGAAGCCTATGCTATGGGGAGCATGCTTTTGGCTTATGGCATTGCATTGTATGTTATTCGACCATCGAGTTCAAAAAACAGTACTTTATTTTGGGTAGAAGCTATTCCAGTACTGGGCTTTTTGCTATATTGTTTGAAACCTTTTTAGCATGCGCGTACTTATATTGTTTTTTGTTCTTCAATCCTTTAGTAGTTTACAAAATGTAGATCAGTTTTCAGTTTTAATGGAAAAAAACTATTTGGTTGTTGATGTTCGAACACCCGAGGAGTTTGCTCAAGGAGCTTTGCCCAATGCAGTAAACATATCTGTTTCCGCTTTGGACTTCCCCATTAAAATCAATCGATTGCAAAAGGATCAGCCAATATTGATTTATTGTAAATCAGGGGGAAGAAGTGCGCAAGCAGCCGTTGTTATGAAAGCCTTTGGTTTTTCTAAAATCTATGAACTCGAAGGGGGTATTTCGGCCTGGGAAGCCGCAAAAAATTAAACAACTAGCCCAGCTCTTTTCAATAATGCTTCAGGGTTAGGTTCTTTTCCACGGAATCGTTTATAGAGTTTCATGGGGTGTTCTGTTCCTCCTTTGGAGAGGATATTGTCATGAAAAGATTGGGCTGTTTTGGTATCGAAAATTCCATTTTCAAGGAATAATTCAAAGGCGTCTGCATCTAAGACCTCAGCCCATTTATAGCTGTAGTATCCGGCAGAATACCCTCCTTGAAAAATATGAGAAAAGGCTGTGCTCATGCAGCTTTCAGGGCTATCTTCTGAAAATTGAAAGGGTTGCATTATCCTTGTTTCATGCTCTTTGACAGAAGTGATTGAAGGTCCATTTTTCCCATGCCAGGACAAATCTAAAAAGCCAAAACTAAGCTGTCGCAGGGTTTGTAATCCTTGTTGAAATTGTCCAGCTTTTACAATTTTTTCAATATAGCTTTGTGGGATCAATTCATCGGTTAGGTAATGTTGAGCAAATAATGCCAGTGCCTCTGGCTGATAGCACCAGTTTTCTAAAACTTGACTGGGTAATTCAACAAAATCCCATGACACGCTGGTACCACTCAATGCTCCGTAGGTGGTATTGGCCAACATGCCGTGTAGGGCATGTCCAAATTCATGGAAGAGTGTGGTAACTTCGTTGAAGCTAAGCAGTGCAGGTGTATCTTTTGTAGAAGGGGAAAAGTTGCAAACAATCGAAATATGAGGTCGTTGGTCTTTGCTCTGCGAACGATAGGAGGTCATCCATGCGCCGTTACGTTTCCCCTCTCTTGGGTGAAAGTCGGCATATAAAACGGCATGAAATTTTCCGTTTTTCTTTACTTCATAGGGGAGTACATCTGGATGATAAACTTCTATCTTGGGGTTGATTTCGAAGCTTAATCCATATAATTTTTCTACTATTTTGAAGAGCCCCTTAAGGACCTTTGGGAGGGAGAAATAAGGTTTTAATTCTTCTTCATTGAAAGCAAAACGCTCTTGTTTTATTTTTTCCGAAATAAAACTTGTATCCCATTTATTAACTTCAGTATAGCCTAATCGATCTTTTCCATATTCGAGGATTTCTTCCCATTCTTCTTTCGCCTTGGGATAGGATTTTTCTTTTAAGTCATTCAGAAAAGCAACAACTGTTTCTTCGTCCTTGGCCATACGTTCTTCCAAGACAAAGGCCGCATGAGATTCATACCCTAAAAGTGAGGCTCGCTGGTGTTTAAGTTGCACGATAGAGAGGATGGTTTCTTCGTTGTTATTTTCGTTTTGTTGAAAACCGCGTTGACCAAAAGCTTTACTCATTTGTTGACGTAATTCCCTATTTTCAGCATAGGTCATAAAAGGCACATAACTTGGGTAGTCGAGTGTAAAAAGCCAACCGTCTAAATTTTTAGCTTCAGCCATTTGTTTTGCCATACTTATCGCGCTTTGGGGAAGTCCTCTAAGCTCGTCTTCATTTCTTATGTGTAGGGAGAATGCATTGGTGTCGGCCAGCACATGTTCACCAAAGTTTAAGCTTAATTTAGCCAATTGTTGATCGATTTCTCGTAAAGTTATTTTCGCTTCTTCCTTCAATAAAGCTCCATTTCGCACAAAGCTTTTGTATTCTTTTTCGAGTAATGTTTTTTGCTCGGTCGATAATGCATCGGTGTTTCCTTCGAAAACTGTTTTAATGCGCTCGAATAGGACAGCATTTAGACGGATATCGTTTTGTAACTTGGTGAGTAGAGGGGCCGCTTTTAGTGTAATTTCCTGTAATTCAGTACTGGTTTCTGAACTGTTAAGATTGAAGAGCGCTCCAGAAATTACTCCTAGTTTAGCGCCACTTTTTTCAATCGCCTCTAGGGTGTTTTCGAAAGTTGGTTCAGCTGGATTAGTACAAATTAGCTCAATTTCTTTCAGGGTTGCATCAATTTCATGCTCAATGGCAGGAAGGAAATCTGCCGTTTTTATTTGCTCAAATGGAAGGGTCGCAAAAGGAGTCGAAAAATCGACTAATAAAGGGTTTTTCAATTGGAATAAATTAGGAATTTAACTTTTTGGAAGAAGCGATAACTTTTGTTTTTAGTTCTTCTTTGTAGGCAATGATTCGGTCTAGGACCACTTTGTCTGATGAACCAATAATTTGTGCAGCAAGTATACCTGCATTTTTGGCGCCATTTAAGGCAACAGTTGCTACGGGAACACCTCCTGGCATTTGAAGGATGGATAAGACAGAATCCCAACCATCGATCGAATTAGTTGATTTTACAGGAACTCCGATAATGGGTAAAGGACTTATAGAGGCCACCATTCCTGGTAAATGTGCAGCTCCACCTGCTCCAGCTATGATTACTTTGATGCCTCGTTGATGCGCCTGTTGGCCATAGCTCATCATTTTTTCTGGTGTTCGATGTGCTGAAACAATATCGACTTCGTGTTCGATTTTTAATTCTTTTAATACGTCGATTGCTGCTTGCATTACGGGTAAGTCGGATTCGCTCCCCATGATAATTCCTACCTGTGCCATTAGTTTGAGATTACGGTGATTAATTTTTTTACTTTCTCCGCTTCTTCGCGGGCAATTTTAATGTCATTGTTGACAATAGTTACGTGTCCCATTTTACGAAAAGGGCGTGTATCTTTCTTCCCATAGATATGGGGTGTAACTCCTTCCATGGCCAATGCCCGTTCGATGTTGTGGTAACGAACAGGACCTGTATGTCCTTCAGCACCAACTAGATTCACCATGACTCCCGCTACAGTTGCATTGGTGCTACCGAGAGGAAGACCAAGAATTGCTCGAATGTGTTGCTCAAACTGATCGGTTAAAGAAGTTTCTATGGTCAGATGTCCGCTATTATGTGGGCGGGGTGCAACTTCGTTGACCAGTATATCTCCATCTTCTGTAAGGAAAAGTTCAACAGCAAGTAGACCAACATGCGAAAACGCTTCGGCTGTCTTAACGGCTATTTCGATTGCTTTTTCTTTTATTGCATCACTAACACGGGCAGGGCAAAGGACATACTCTACTTGATTCGCTTCTGGATGAAATTCCATTTCTACAACGGGATAAGTTTTCATTTCGCCTGTTGAACTTCGAGCAACAATCACTGCTAATTCGTGAGTAAATGGTACCAATTGTTCTACGATACATTCTTGGTCAGTCAATTGTTCGATATCTTTTTCAGTAAGCACGATGCTTACACCATTGCCGTCATATCCCATCAAGGCAGCTTTCCAAACAAAGGGGAAAGTGAGTTTTCCAGTTTCAATGGCTTGCTTTAGAACGGTATTGTTTTCAAAACGTTGGTGCTTAGATGTCGGAATATGATTGTGTTGATAAAAGTCTTTTTGCACTCCCTTGTTTTGAATCAACTCTAGCGTAGCTGCGCTTGGATAAACTTGCACACCTTCTTTTTCTAACTGATGCAATGCCTCTGTGTTAACATGTTCAATTTCAATGGTGATAACATCTAAATTTTTACCAAAATTGTAGACTGTTTGGTAATCCTTGAAATCTCCTTGCGTAAAGTGATCACAGGCTAATTTTGCAGGAGCACTTTGACTTGGATCAAGTATATGCGTAGTAATATCCCACTTACGGGTGGTGTACAAGAGCATTTTGCCCAGTTGGCCTCCGCCTAAGATGCCTAGTTTCGCTGTGGAAGAGAAGTATTGCATAAAACTTTTCCACAAAAATACGTATATATCTTTGATTGGTAAACCTCAATAGGAAAAAGGCTTATTTTAGGTATCTTTGCTTCATTAAACACAAACTATGATTAATTTAGTTCTCTTTGGGAAACCCGGGGCAGGAAAAGGTACGCAAGCGGAGTTTTTAAAATCGCACTATCAATTGGTTCATATTTCTACAGGGGATGTTTTCCGATATAACATTAAGAATGTCACGGCTCTTGGAAAATTGGCGCAATCCTATATGGATAAAGGTGACTTGGTTCCAGACGAGGTGACCATAAATATGTTGGAAGCTGAGGTAGAAAAACACCCGGGCGCAAAAGGATTTATATTTGATGGCTTTCCCAGAACAGAAGCACAAGCAAGAAGTCTAGACGCTTTTTTAGAAAGAAAAGAAATGACCATTTCAGCTACAATTGCCCTTGAAGCAACAGATGACGAATTGGTAGAGCGCCTGTTAAAAAGAGGAGAAACTAGCGGTCGTACAGATGATCAAGACGAAAGTAAAATCCGCAATCGTTTTGAGGAATACAATCAAAAGACAGCTCCATTACGTACTTTTTATACAGCCCAAGGAAAATTTCATAGTATCAATGGAATTGGATCAATTGAAGAAATTACAGCGCGATTAATGAGCGTCATTGACGCACTTTAAACCCATTTTATGACCGAAGGAAATTTTGTCGACTACGTTAAACTAAGTATTCATTCGGGAAACGGAGGGAAAGGTTCTACGCATTTACATCGTGAAAAATATATTACCAAAGGAGGCCCAGATGGGGGAGATGGTGGAAGAGGTGGACACATCATTTTACGTGGAAACCCAAATTTATGGACACTCTTTACGTTTAAATTCAAACGAAGTTTTTCTGCTGGCCATGGAGAACATGGAAGTAAAAACAGAAGTTCTGGAGCTCAAGGTGAAGATATCTTTATTGATGTACCGCTTGGTACTTTAGTGAAGAATACCGAAACAGGTGATGTTATTACGGAAATTACAGAAAAGGACCAAGAAGTTATTTTGCTTGAAGGCGGATTGGGGGGTCGAGGAAATTGGCATTTTAAATCGCCAACACGTCAAACCCCTCGTTATGCACAACCAGGAATAAAAGGGAGAGAAATGCAAATTACCCTTGAAATGAAAGTTCTGGCTGATGTTGGCTTGGTTGGTTTTCCTAATGCTGGGAAATCGACTCTTTTGTCTGCTCTTACTTCGGCTAAGCCTAAGATTGCCGATTATGAATTTACCACCCTAAAACCTAACTTAGGAATTGTAAAGTACCGAGATTACCGATCTTTTGTGATGGCTGATATACCTGGAATTATTGAAGGTGCTGCACAAGGCAAAGGTTTGGGGCATTATTTTTTAAGGCATATAGAACGGAATTCAGTCTTGTTGTATTTAATTCCTGCTGACACAAAAAACCTTAAGAAAGAATTTGAAATTCTGCGGAGTGAACTCCAAGAATTTAATCCAGAGTTATTGGATAAAAACTATATGATTGTTCTGTCAAAGAGTGACCTTTTGGACGAAGAGCTAAAAGCAGAATATGCAAAAGAAATGAAAGAAAGCTTTGGTGATCTTCCCCATATGATGATCTCTTCAGTAAGCCAAATGGGTATGATTGAATTAAAGGATAAATTATGGGCCTTGATCAACGAGCCAATCGACTAAATGCATTCCTCTTATTTTGTTTGATTACTGTTGTTTGTTTTGCACAGGAAAAACCTCCCTTTCTTAAAAGTGATGCAAACAAAAACAAGGAGTATGAATTCCTGTATAATGAGGTAGTGAATAGTAAGGTTAGTCAATTGGAAAAAATCAATCAAAGAATTAGACTTGCTTCAACCTATAAAAAGCAAAAAGATGTATTGGTTGCTTTGGAAGAGAAGCTTATTTTGACTGGTGAAACAGCAGCTTTATATTATTTGATTGCTGGGACAAATGGAATAATTGCCCTTCAGACAAGTCAATTTTTTTCAATTCCTTATGTAAAAGCCATGATGGAAAATTTTGATCTGTCCTTAAAGATTGACCCTGAATATGTACCAACCTACGAAGGCTATGTTGAGGCGCTGTGTATGGTACCATCTCTACTGGGTGGAGATCTTGATAAGGCCAAACAGCTTGCAGCAAAATTAGAACAAATGAGTCCTGTTGAGGGGCATTTTGCGCAGGGGTTTATTGCGAAAACACTTAGGGGTGAAACAGCAGCAAAAACCCATTATAGGAAGGCGTTTGATTTGTTGATTCATATGAATTTTTGTGATGTGGATATGTCCAATTTTTTTGCCTCTAAATCAATGAATTTCCCCTACAAAATTGCGGAAGTCAGTGCGCATTTTGAAATAGCAAGCACCATTGGTGTTTGCGCAATCGATTATTTTATTGAAAATCAGACACCATTGTATAATCTCCCGCTT
>CAJQKN010000080.1 GCA_905478905.1 uncultured Flavobacteriaceae bacterium
ATTGATGCTTTAATCGATTGGGTCAAACGTCCACAAATTGGAGCCAATGGATTGGTATGGGTAAAATGCAATGAAGACGGAAGCTATAAATCTTCTGTAGATAAATTCTACAACCAAGAAGACCTTACCCAATGGGCTCGGGCTACCAACGCCAAGGCTGGAGATCTTATCCTTGTCATGGCTGGTGGAACACATTCAACACGCACACAGCTATCTGCCCTACGTATGGAATTAGCTGAGCAATTGGGCTTACGAAAACCCAATGAGTTTGCCCCCCTTTGGGTGGTCGATTTTCCTTTATTGGAATGGGACGAAGAAAGCAAACGTTACCATGCCATGCACCATCCCTTCACCGCACCCAAGCCAGAGCAAGTGGCCCTCTTGTCCAGCGATCCTGGTGCAGTAAATGCAAATGCCTATGACCTGGTGCTAAATGGGAACGAAATTGGGGGCGGATCAATTCGAATCCACGATGCCAAAATGCAAGAAAAAATGTTTGACCTTCTTGGATTTACCCTAGAAGAGGCTAAGGCTCAGTTTGGTTTTTTAATGGAAGCCTTCCAATATGGAGCGCCTCCTCACGGTGGAATTGCCCTTGGACTTGATCGTTTGGTCGCCATTCTTGGCGGACAAGAAACCATCAGAGATTTCATTGCCTTTCCAAAAAACAATAGTGGACGCGATTTGATGATCGACGCTCCTTCGCCCATCGACAGTCAGCAGTTAGATGAATTAAGCATACGTTTACAACCCAAAACTAACTAAAGTGCGCTATCTTTTAAATCTTCTTTTTTGGGGCTTTGTCGGTGTACTTTTCTATGGGTTTTACCATAAAGCATCCATCGATTATGCCGCTGGAGAAAAGTGGATAGGAAGCGCTGTTCTCGGACTAACCTTCATCTATCTACCCCTCTTTCTTGTATACAGATGGAAAGACAAAAAGTTATCAGATTACACCCTTTCCGACGATAATTTTAATAAAATGAAAGATAAAAAGTCACAAAATGCTGAAAATCAATAATCATCATTGATTTTATTTTTTTTCCCAGAGTAACGAAATGAACTTTTTATTAACTTTGTGCTTTAAAACATTTCTTATGACAGGTACAGTTAAATTTTTTATTGGTTCAAAGGGATATGGGTTTATCACCAATGACGAAACAGGCGAAGATATTTTCGTTCATGCTACATCTCTCAATGGACAAGAACTCAAAGAGGGTGACAAAGTAGAATATGTAGAAGAAGATGGTAACAAAGGGAAGGTCGCTGCTCAAGTCCAACTTCTGTAAAACACAACATTTTTTTGATTTAAAAACGTGCTCCTTCAAGCGCGTTTTTTTTATCTCCTTTTCTGAAAGAAACGCCTCATTAAAACACTCGCTTCTTCCTCTAAAACCCCCCCTAAAACAGTTGTTTTTGGATGAGGAACAATTCCTTTGGTTTGGTACCCCCGTTTTACATCATAAGCCCCGAAAACAACGCGATCCACCTGCGACCAATACAAAGCACCCATGCACATTATACAGGGCTCAAGAGTGACATATAGCGTACAACCTTTCAAGTATTTTCCACCCAAAAAGTTTGCAGCAGAGGTAATGGCTTGCATCTCTGCATGGGCGGTAACGTCGTGTAGGCGTTCTGTTAAATTGTGTGCACGCGCAATAATTTGTTGGTTGATCACAACAACTGCTCCCACTGGCACTTCCTCCATCTCGAAAGCTGTTTCGGCCTCAGAGAGGGCTTTACGCATAAAATATTGATCGTCTAGTTGCATGCTTCTTCGCCTATAAAAGTAGTTATGGCTTGTACTATTCCAACAGCATCCAAACCTAACTCTCGTTTCAAAACTGCGGGTGAACCATGGGAAACAAAACTGTCAGGAATTCCAATCTGTTTCATTTTAATGGTATAGCCCTTGTTGTTTGCCCAAGTCAAGAGTGTACTGCCTACACCACCAATAAGATTACCCTCTTCAACACAAACGAGCTGTGTAAAGCGAGAAAAAATACGATGCAATAATTTTTCATCCAGGGGTTTTATACAAGCTAAATCATAATGGGCAATCGGCTGATCTAAACGTGTTAGCGCATCGGCTACCTCAACGGCCATGGTCCCCACCGAAATAACCGCCGTGTGCTCTCCTTCTCTTAGACAAGTTCCCTTGGTATAATCAATTTGCTCAAAAGCTACTTCCCAGTTGTCTAATTCACCAGTCCCTCTGGGATAGCGAATGGCTACTGGTCCCTTGGGCGGAGAAGTGGCAAGGGTATAGAGTTGCTGTCGCAATTGTATTTCGTTTCTTGGGGCAAGTAATGTCAACCCTGGTAAGGTTTGTAAAAAGACCAGGTCAAAAACCCCATGATGTGTCGACCCGTCGTGACCAACCAAACCTGCCCGATCTATACAAAAGACCACAGCTAATTTTTGTAAAACAACATCGTGAATGACTTGGTCATAGGCCCGCTGTAAAAAGGTAGAATAGATCACACAAAAAGGTAATAGCCCTTGAGTAGCCATTCCTGCAGCAAGGGTTACGGCATGCTGTTCTGCAATGCCCACATCCAAGCATCGCTTGGGGTATTTTTCCATCAAGTCCACCAGTCCACTACCGGTTGGCATGGCCGGACTAATGGCCATCAAATGAGGATGGTCGGCAAAAAGTGCGGCTAAGGTTTTCCCCACTACCGTTTGAAACTTAGTTTTTCCCGCTTTGTACTGTTTGCTTAATTTTCCTGTTTGGGGATCAAACTTTCCGGGGGCATGAAAAATAATTTGGTTTTCTTCGGCAGTG
>CAJQKN010000081.1 GCA_905478905.1 uncultured Flavobacteriaceae bacterium
TTGAGTCCCGAACCCACGGCCCCTTTTAGGTAAAGGGACGCGTCATTCTGCAAAAAAACCTGTTCAAGGCTTTTTTGGGAAGGAGAATCAGCAAAGGCACTATACAATGGCTTGATCGCTTTTTTTTGGTAAATATAAATGATTAACCTTAGGGAAGCCCATTTTTAAATTATCTAAACACAAAAAATCACTTTCCTTTCATTTTGGTTATGAGCAAAGCTGTGATGCTGAATTTATTTCAGCATCTCTAGGCTCGTTTTCTCCACAAAGCTGTCATGCTGAATTTATTTCAGCATCTCGAGGAACGCTTTTTCCACAAAGCCTGTCCTACTGAATTTATTTCAGCATCTCGAGGAACGCTTTATCCACAGTGTGGCAAGAAAATTCTATTCGGTTGATAAATGCCAATAACTCCATTTATTTCCCCACAGATAATTTCTTACTTTCGTTTGAATGTATTTAATCTTCGACACAGAAACAACGGGCTTGCCCAAACGCTGGGATGCACCTTTAACCGACAGTGAGAACTGGCCGCGCTGTATTCAAATTGCATGGCAAATCCATGATGCTTCAGGAGCTCTAATTAGCCATGAAGACTATTTGATTCGGCCCGATGGCTATACTATTCCCTTTGATTCTGAACAAATTCACGGTATATCAACTGCTTTGGCAGAAGCAGAAGGAGCTCCCCTTGAGGAGGTCTTGGAAAAATTCCATGCGGCTTTAAATCAGGTTGACTTTGTTGTGGGGCATAATGTTTCATTTGATCGAAACATTATGAGTGCTGAGTACTTACGTTCTGGTTTGGAAGATGTGTTGGAAAACAAAGCCATTATAGATACTTGTACCGAAGAGACCGCTCAATTGTGTCAATTGCCTGGAGGTCGTGGAGGGAAATATAAATTACCCACCTTATCTGAATTATATCATTTTCTCTTTCAAGAAAATTTTACGGAAGCTCACAATGCAACGGCAGATGTAGAGGCGACCACCCGAGCTTTTTTGGAACTCTTACGCAAAGACCAAATACACCCCAATGCATATGAAAATCAGGCAGATCAAACTCGTGAAATAAAGCAAATAGCGACTCCTTTCCGTTTGATTGGTCTTAGTCATCAAAACCTAAAAGAAGCCTCCTCAAAACTAAAAAGGAAAGTAGCTCCCCAATCACCAAGTAGCACGACAAGTGTCGATCCATTGTTGGCAGAGGCTCCATTTGTACATCTGCACAATCACTCCCAGTTTTCTGTCCTGCAAGCCACCTCCCGTATCAATCAGTTGGTTGAAGCAGCAGCAAAAGACAATATGCCTGCCATTGCCATTACAGATCATGGGAATTTAATGGGTGCTTTTCACTTTATCAAAGCCATTACCAAGCACAATGAAGAGCAGGAAGAGGGTCAAAAAATAAAGCCCATTGTGGGTTGTGAATTTTATGTTTGTGAAGACCATAAAGATAAAACCCGTCGGGACGATGGCTATCAAATCGTATTTCTGGCCAAAAACAAACAAGGTTATCACAATCTTGCCAAACTTACTTCGGCCGCCTATGTAGATGGTTTTTATTATGTACCTCGTATTGATCGCAAGCTAGTTGAGCAGCACAAAGACCATTTAATTGTGCTTACGGGGAATACCTACGGTGAAGTTCCATCCAAAATTTTGAATGTAGGCGATCGTCAAGCAGAAGAAGCCTTGCAATGGTGGCATGGGCAATTTGGAGAAGATCTTTACCTTGAGTTAATGCGTCATGGAGAAGAGGGAGAGGACCGAGCCAATGAGGTGATGGTGCAATTCTCAAAAAAGTATACTATTCCCTTGATTGCTTCAAACAACACCTATTACACCCAAAAAGAAGAAGCTAACGCCCACGATATTTTGTTGTGTGTAAAAGAAGGAGAAAAACAAGCGACCCCCATTGGTCGAGGACGAGGTTTCCGTTACGGCTTCCCCAACCAAGAATATTATTTCAAGACAGCCGATCAAATGAAGGAAATCTTCCAAGATCTTCCTGAAGCCATACTCAATATTCAGCAGCTTGTCGATAAGATCGAACCCTTTGTCCTTTCGCGAGATGTTCTTCTACCTAAATTTGCTATTCCTGAAGCTTATCAAGTTGAGGTTGATCCCGACGGAAAAAAAGGAGAGAACAACTACCTGCGTTATTTGACCTACCAAGGAGCAAAAGAACGCTATCCAGAATTGACAAGTGACATTCAAGAGCGTATCGATTTTGAATTGGACGTCATTGCCAATACAGGCTATCCGGGGTACTTTTTAATTGTACAAGACTTTATTGCTGCGGCCCGAGACATGGATGTTTCTGTAGGTCCAGGCCGTGGATCTGCAGCGGGATCGGTGGTGGCGTATTGTCTAAAGATCACCAATATTGACCCCATCAAATACGATTTACTTTTTGAGCGATTCCTCAATCCAGATCGTGTAAGTATGCCCGATATTGACATTGATTTTGACGATGAAGGGCGTGGGCGTGTGATGGATTATGTTATTGAAAAATACGGTGCTAATCAGGTGGCGCAAATCATCACCTATGGTACCATGGCCGCCAAGTCGTCTATTCGCGATACGGCCAGAGTATTGGATTTGCCTTTGGGAGAAGCCGATCGAATTGCCAAGTTATTACCCAATATGAAACTGGGAAAAATCTTTAGTCTTAGCGATCAAGAGTTAAAAAAGAATTTACGTGCCGATGAGCTGCTAAAGGTAAATGAGATTAAAAACCTGGCCGATGAAGATTCTTTAGCCGGACAAACCATTCAGCAAGCCAAAGTATTGGAAGGCTCGTTGCGGAATACGGGAACACATGCCTGTGGAGTAATCATTACACCCGATGACATTACCCAGTTTGTCCCAGTTGCCACAGCAAAAGATTCCGACTTATATGTCACCCAGTTCGACAACTCGGTGGTTGAAGATGCCGGCCTGCTGAAAATGGATTTCTTGGGGTTAAAAACGTTGACCTTGATAAAAGATACTGTTAAGCTGGTCAAATATAAACACAATATTGATCTTGATCCCGACACCTTTCCTCTTGATGACGAAAAAACCTATGCGCTTTTTCAACGTGGAGAAACCGTGGGCATATTTCAGTATGAATCTGCAGGGATGCAGAAATACTTAAAGGATCTAAAGCCAACAGTTTTTGCCGATTTAATTGCGATGAATGCCCTGTATCGACCTGGCCCGTTGGAATACATTCCCAGTTTTGTTGATCGAAAGAACGGAAAGGAAGAGATTTCCTATGATCTCCCAGTGATGCAAGAATATTTGGAAGAGACATACGGAATTACCGTCTATCAGGAGCAAGTGATGCTCTTGTCCCAAAAATTGGCTGGATTTTCTAAAGGTGATGCGGATGTACTACGAAAGGCAATGGGGAAAAAGATTTTCGCTTTGCTGCAAAAATTAAAACCTCAATTTTTGGAAGGAGGAAAAGCGAATGGGCATCCAGAGGAAATTTTAGAAAAAATATGGAAAGACTGGGAGGCTTTTGCCGCCTATGCGTTCAACAAATCCCATTCTACTTGTTATGCTTGGATCGGTTTTCAAACGGCCTATTTAAAGGCGCATTACCCGGCAGAATACATGGCTGCTGTACTGTCGAATAATATGAACGACATCAAGCAGGTTACCTTCTTTATGGAGGAATGTCGCCGTATGGGACTCAAGGTGTTGGGTCCAGATGTTAATGAGTCGTTCTACAAATTTACAGTAAACGATCAGCATGCCATTCGCTTTGGTATGGGGGCAGTAAAAGGGGTTGGACGTGGTGCCGTTGAAACCATTATAGAACATCGTAAGCAAGGAAAGTTTTCCTCTATTTTTGATCTCACCCAACGCATTGATCTACGTGCAGCCAACAAAAAAGCCCTTGAAAACTTAACCTTAGCTGGTGGAATGGATTCTTTTGGAAACCCCCACAGGGCGCAGTACCTTAATCCCGATGGGGATGGGATCACCTTTTTGGAAAAAGCGATACGATATGGGGCAAAACACCAAGAAAGCTTAAACTCTTCCCAGACCAATTTATTTGGAGAAGACAGTGATCACCAAGTGGAAGAAATTAAAATCCCCCTCTGCGAAAGCTGGGGGACCCTTGAGCGATTAAAACAAGAAAAAGAAGTGGTTGGCATTTATCTTTCTGCCCATCCGCTAGATGATTTTAAACGTGAAATGAAACACTTCTCTTCGGCTCCATTGACCGTTTTGAGTGATTTAGACCCCCTGGTGAATCGGGAATTAAGTTTTGGCGGTATTGTCAATGCTGTTGACCATCGTATTTCAAAAACAGGCAAGGGGTGGGCCATTTTTCAACTAGAAGATTTTGCCGATCAATACGAATTTAAAATCTTTGGGGAAGAATATCTAAAGTATCGTCATTTCCTCATTCCCAATGGTTTTATTCGATTGCGGGTCAAGGTTGTGGAAGGCTGGCGAAACCGAGAAACAGGAAAATTAGGTGCTCCTCGAATGCAATTCAATGGATTTGAAATGCTGCACGACACCCTCGCCAACAACGTTAAACGCTTGACTTTACAATTGGAGATCAATCAGTTGAGCGAAGACAGAGTTGCGAAGATCAGTGAAATCATTCGATCGTTTAAAGGTGAAAAACCCTTGATGGTGGATGTTTTTCATGCTGAAGAAAAAATCAAATTATCGTTACCGAGTAGAAAACAAAAGGTGCAAGTAACCAATGAATTTTTACAGTTATTGGAAGAAGAGGAGCTTTCTTACAAACTCAACTAAAGATTGAATTGATAGTTATATAAAGTAAAAATATTTAAGAAGTTTCAGGAAACTCTGAAATTAAGTACATTTGGAAAAAATTTAAGATAT
>CAJQKN010000082.1 GCA_905478905.1 uncultured Flavobacteriaceae bacterium
CCACACGCGTAAAGATATGGTCGACAATTCCCATTTCGACGGCAGTAGCGGGAACATAACTTCCCATTTGTGCTAAGATTGTAATCAGCGCTGTTTGACGTAATAGGGCTGATTTTCCCGACATATTGGGCCCAGTAATCATGATGATCTGTTGTTCTTCACGATCGAGAAAGACATCATTTGCGATGAAGGCTTCGCCCGCAGGAAGCTGTTGTTCAATAACAGGATGTCTACCCTCGCTAATGGTCAATGAAGTTCCTTCTATGAGCCGAGGACAACAATAATTGTTTTTTTGGGCGAGTAGGGCAAAGCTCTGCAAGCAATCGATTTGCCCCAAGGCAACGGCAGTTTGTTTTAGTTCGCCCAATCCTTTTTGGAGGGAGTGCAGAAGCTGCTGATAAAAATTGAGCTCCAATTGCTGGATTTTATCTTCTGCCCCAAGAATCTTGGTTTCATATTCTTTGAGTTCTTCTGTGATGTATCGCTCGGCATTCACCAAAGTTTGTTTTCGGGTCCATCGCTCCGGTACTTTGTCTTTGTGCGTATTACGAACTTCAATATAATAGCCAAAAACATTGTTGAAAGCAATCTTCAAAGAGGGGATACCCGTGGCTTCGGTTTCGCGTGACAACATAGCATCCAAATGGGCTTTCCCAGAGTGGAGCAAGACCCTTAATTCGTCTAAGTCAGTCGAATAGCCATCAGCAATAAAGTTCCCTTTCGAGGTGGCTACGGGCGCATCTTCTTTTAAGGTTGTGGCAATAGTTTCGTGGAGTTGACTGCAGGGTGGAAGTTGCTGGGCTTTTGCCTTTAATTCTTCTTCACTCGTTTGTTCTAGGACTTTTTTTAAGGCGTTACTTTCTTCTAGGGATCGCTGTAATAAGATCAACTCGCGGGGACTAATTTTTTGCGTCGCAATCTTTGCCATTAAGCGTTCGATGTCGCCAATTTTTTTCAGGTGAAGGCGAATTTTTTCCGTAGCATCGATTTCGTTTAAAAAAGCAGTTACTACCCTATGACGGTCTTCAATGGCTTCTTTGTCCTTAAGGGGGAAACTCACCCAATGGCGCAACAAGCGTCCACCCATGGCGGTAGCCGTTTGGTCAATGACATCAATCAAGGAAACTCCACCAACGGAAGTAGAGTAGAGCAATTCCAGGTTACGTGCAGTAAAACGATCAATGCCAACATAGGCATCGTGCGCAATTTTTTGCAGGCTATTGATATGTTCGAGCTTGGTGTGTTGTGTTTCCGAGAGGTAGTGCAAGACCGCCCCGGCGCAAATAACGCCTTCTATATCGTCTTCCAGACCAAAGCCTTTGAGGTTTTTGGTTTGGAAGTGTTGGGTCAAACTATCTTCAGCAAAGGCATATTGAAATACCCAATCTTCTTGAAAAAAAGGATTCAATTCAGCGCCAAAATGGGTTTGAAATTGACTTTTTAGTGGCTTGGGAACCAGCACTTCTGCCGGTTGAAATTTTTGTAACAGCTGATTTATATGGGGTAAACTTCCTTGACTGACCAGAAAATCCCCAGTAGAAATGTCCAAAAAGGAGACGCCCCAATTTTTCTTTCCCTGAACAAGAGCGGCCAGATAATTATTTTTCTTTTGTTCCAAAACATCGTCGTTCAGAGCTACACCAGGAGTAACCAATTCGGTTACGCCTCGTTTAACAATGGTTTTGGTCATTTTTGGATCTTCCAACTGATCGCAAATGGCGACTCTACAACCCGCCTTAACCAATTTGGGTAAATAGGTATTTAGCGAATGATGCGGAAATCCAGCCAATTCGGTTTCACTAGCACTACCAGCACCTCGTTTGGTTTGAATGATGCCAAGAATTTTTGCTGCTTTGACGGCATCGGCGCCAAAGGTTTCGTAAAAATCACCCACGCGAAACAACAACAATGCATCCGGATACTTCGCCTTGATCCGGTTGTATTGTTTCATTAAGGGGGTTTCTTTCGCTTGTTTGGCCAAAGGACTTTCTTTATTGGTATACTTGCGAATATAACCCTTATTTTTACAGTATAAAACCCTTCGAATAGGATTTGAATCACATGAAAAACAGAAAATTAAAAAACAGTGAATTAGGAAGGAAGTCAGCTGAAGAAGCCACGGAAGCTGCCAGAACACCCTTGATTCTTATCTTGGATAACATCCGTAGTTTAAATAATATTGGTTCAGTTTTCCGTACTGCTGATGCTTTTTTGATTGAAAAAATTTACCTCTGTGGGATCACAGCAACACCACCCCACAAAGACATTCATAAAACGGCCTTGGGAGCCACAGATTCTGTTGCCTGGGAATACCGCAACGATGCGGTTGACTTGGTGCAAGAATTAACCCAAAAAGGTGTTGAAGTACATGCCATTGAACAAGCCGAAGGAGCAACCTATCTCAATGACTACAAACCCTCCCTAAAAACCAAAACGGCCTTTGTCTTGGGAAACGAAGTAAAAGGAGTCCAACAGCAAGTCATAGCTGAAGCAGGAAAGGTGATTGAAATCCCGCAAGAAGGGGCAAAGCATTCCCTCAATATTGCCGTAACAACTGGAGTGGTGTGTTGGGATTTTTACCAAAAATTAACTGCGGAAAAAGGCCAGTAATAGGGGGAAGAAATCTTCGGGCTGTTTTACAAAATCTACTGCATTCAATTCAAGTTCAATGAAATTAAGCGAAGTTGTCTTTTTCCATTCAGCATAGCCATTTTCAATCTCCGTCAAATAGATTGGTGTAATGTTTTGCTCAAATGAGCGCCCTCGATGCTTAATATTTGACAAGGCTTTTGAAACGCTTTGTTGCAAAAAGATAATCAGATCGGGTTGGGCTAGTTCTTGAGTGCTGTAACGGTATTTTTTTTGGTAGGAATCAAAGTCTTTTGGCGAAAGATTTTTTGTTGCAAATAGCAAGGATTTCTCCAAACTATAATCGGCTATGAGCGGAAGTTTTGTTTCTGCTGAAAAAAACCTTTTGTACTGCTTAACTCGCTCCTCAAGGAAAGCAGTTTCCACCAATAGTGCATAGGATTTGGGGTCTTTATAAAAGTCTGCTAGGAAAGGGTTGTCATAAAAATTCTCGAGTAATAAGCAGCCTTTCAGTCCTTCTTTTAATCGATGGGCAAAAGCCGTTTTTCCAGCTCCTATCGTTCCTTCTATGGCAATAAAATTTCTTTTCGTGGGAAGGAGGAGTTTTTCGTGGAGTGGAGTTAGTTCTGCCTTGTCTTCACAGTTTTGTTTTAATTCATCTATGCTTTTTAAAAGATGAGGATGAATAAAGTCAGGGGCAATTTCTGTCAAGGGAACTAAAATAAATTTCCGTTCTTCAATTCGCGGGTGGGGGAGACTTAGGTCAGCTGTATCGAGGCGTAAATCGTTATAAAAAAGAATATCCAGGTCAATGGTTCTTGCCTGGTAACCTTCCGCCATAGAGCGTTTTCTTCCTAAAAATCGTTCTATGGACAAGAGTTCGGTCAATACCTCCTGGGGGGAAAGGATAGTCTCAACCCCTAGACAAGCATTGTAAAAAGGTGTGCTTTCAAACCCCCAGGGAGGAGTTTCGTATACAGTTGAGACAGATTGAATTGGGCCAATACGGTATTCAATCATGCCTAGGGCGAGTTGTAAAAACCCCATTCGGTCACCCATATTACTGCCCAAGGAAAGATAGATCATGATATATTTCTATGGGTCAAAAATACGCAAATCACATAGAGCAGGGAAGTGATCTCAGTTTTTTTGAAGGACAGCAGCCAGTGAATCAGCCACGGGGATATGGGCTTCTATATTCCGAATTCTCCGAAGACTACTAGGGTGAGTACTCAGGATTTCAGGGGGTGTTTTTCCTTCCTAAGCATCATGCATTCTCCGCCATAAATCGGCCGCTTCCTTTGGAGCATAGCCGGCAATGGTCATCAATTCCAATCCAATTCGATCGGCTTCAGTTTCGTGTTTTCTACTAAAGGGAAGTATTCCAGCCACATGGCTTCCAATACCATAGGCAGCCAAAATTTTCTTTTGTTTGTCTTTGGGTTGGTTTTTTACAGATCGACCAACCAAAAAGTCCATGCCAACTTTTGCCGTGTTAGCACTCATGCGTTGTGCTCCATGATCGGCCAATGCATGTGCTACGTCATGTCCCATAATAGCAGCAATCCCAGCCTCCGTTTTGGCAGTGGGTAGAATACCGGTATAAAAAACAATTTTTCCGCTAGGCATACACCAGGCATTGCGTTGGTCATTCTTCACCAAATTGTATTCCCAAGCATAATCCTTTAGGACGGCTAGATTTCCTTTGTGTTGAAAATAGGCTTCTGCCGTTGCAGTTATTTTTTTCCCCACCCGTTTAATTTGGTCACTTTCGCGAGTGTTTTCTATCACCTCGTTTTGTTCAAGGAAAGCGGAATACTCTTTAAAGGCCATGGGAAAAACAGTTTTATTCCCATAAAAGTTAAATGTTTTTTTTCCAGTATATTGATTTACTTTACAAGAAGCAAGTAGAAAAAGAATACAGAAGAGGTAGGTAACTTTTTTCATAGATAAGGTTTTGGCTTATGTCAAAGTTAACTATTTTCAAGATAGAATTTCTTTTTTTGTAACAATTTGGATGTTTTAACGCCTTATAGCTAGAATAAATAGACAATTATGAATTTTTTAAAGAGTTTTCTTGCATCGATATTGGGTACTATTGTTGCCTTTATTTTTATTGGGATTGTTTTTTTTATGGCCATTGCTGGAATTGCTTCTGCCTTTGGAACAGAGGCTGTCACAGAGGTTGAAGTAAAAGAAAACAGCATTTTAGCGCTGGATTTAGACCTTCCAGTTAAGGATAATGTTGCTTCTACCAAAGAGTTTGAACAAGTCCTTGGTTTAGGGGATGACGTTTTAAAATTCAATAATGTAATTGCTGCCATAAAAAAGGCGGCAAAAGATGAGAATATAAAAGGAATTGATCTCCATAGTCAGTTTCCCTCCATGGGATGGTCGCAAGCACAAAGTATACGAAAAGCGTTAAATGAATTTAAAGCAGAAGGAAAATTCATCTATTCATTTGGTGATTATTATTCGCAAAAAGGATATTATCTCGCCTCAGTTTCTGATTCCATCTTTTTACATCCGCAAGGAGGAATGGAATTTAAAGGTTTGGCAGCAGAGGTGCTTTACTACAAAGATTTCCAAGAAAAGTATGGCTTTAAAATGGAAGTTGTTCGTCATGGAAAATACAAAAGTGCCGTAGAACCCTATTTGGAAAGCGAAATGAGTGAAGCCAATCGCACCCAAATTCAAACTTTATTGAATTCAGTATGGGGAACTGTGAGCGAAGAAATTGAGACTTCACGTTCATTATCTAGCGCTAAATTAAAATCCATTGCTGAAGAGTTATCCGCAAGACTTCCTGAAAAAGCGATGGAAGTAGGTTTAATTGACGGTCTGCTATATGAGAATGACTATAAAGCAAAACTGAAAACAGCACTAGGTTTAGAACAAGACGATAAAATCAGAAAAACAAACCTGAATCGGCTTACTAGTGGGAACAGTCTATACAAAAAAGGAGTTCGTGAACGCATCGCTGTAATTTATGCACAAGGCCCTGT
>CAJQKN010000083.1 GCA_905478905.1 uncultured Flavobacteriaceae bacterium
CTAGTGCCGTCAATAACCGCTGGGAAGCAGGTGGTAGAGAAGGCTAAAGTCCCCGGTTATTTTCCCGACATCATTGTACCGAAAGCACTTAGCGTAGGGCCCAAGATACAGGCCACATTTAAAAAAGCATATGCTCTTGGAGTTCCCATTGCTTTTGGAACAGACGCTGGTGTTTTTCCACATGGGCTTAATGCAAAAGAATTTGGCTATATGGTTGAAGCAGGAATGCCCGCAAGTGAAGCGCTTCAGGCAGCAACAATTGTTAATGCAGCTCTATTGGGACAATCCGATCAATTGGGACAAATCAAAGCAGGTTTTTATGCAGACATCGTAGCCTCCAATAAAAATGCTTTGGAAGATATAAGCACCCTAGAGAATATCACATTCGTGATGAAAAACGGAGAGATTTACAAGCAGTAAACACCCAGCAGATTTAAGTTAATCGATTGTTCCTGAGTTTATTTCAGCAGAGCGATCGATTTTTTTTACCAAACCTTGAAGTACTTTTCCGGGACCAACCTCAGTAAAAAGGCTGCTACCATCAGTCAATAATTGTTGTACGGTTTGAGTCCATTTAACGGGAGCAGTCAATTGAGCGATAAGGTTGATTTTTATTTCGTCTGCCGCTTCAATCCCCTTGGCTACCACGTTTTGATATACTGGGCAAATAGGAGAGACAATTGCTGTTGCTTCAATTGCTGTTGCTAATTTTGTTTTAGCGGGCTCCATTAAAGGAGAATGAAATGCTCCCCCTACAGGAAGCGGGAGTGCACGTTTTGCACCAGCTTCTTTCATGGCTTCACAGGCAAGTGAGATGGCGTTTGTTTCACCCGAGATGACCAATTGACCCGGGCAATTGTAGTTGGCTGCAACCACAATTCCTGGAGTTTCTTTACAGACGGTTTCAACGACCTTATCTTCTAGTCCTAGAATAGCTGCCATTGTTCCGGGGATTTCGTCGCAGGCATTTTGCATGGCCAGCGCACGTTGATGCACTAACTTTAATCCGTCCTCAAAAGTCAAGGCTTTTGCCGCTACAAGTGCAGAAAACTCACCTAAGGAATGTCCTGCAACTGCATCGGGCTGAAATTTAGTTCCCATAACAGTACTCAAAATTACCGAGTGTAAGAAAATGGCAGGTTGGGTAACCTGCGTTTGTTTGAGTGCTTCGGCATCTTCACCAAACATAATATCTGTAATGGAAAAGCCGAGAATTTCATTGGCTTGATGAAACATTTTTTTTGCTTGAGCTGATGCTTCATAAAGGTCTTTTCCCATACCGGGGAATTGAGCTCCTTGTCCAGGAAATAGAAATGCGTGCATATTGTTTTATTTTTTTTCGTAAGTCAAATACGAATAGTTATACGGCTGGTCATTGGTTGCAATTACGTCTTCTTGGGTTACAATTATCCATTTGTTCGCATCTATGGAAGGGAAAAAGACATCGGCATCAAAATCATGATGAACTCGGGTTAGTTCAATTCGATCACATCTATCCATAAATAGACGATAGATCTCTCCACCACCAATAATAAAAGGCTGTGTGTCTTCTTCAACGAGCGATAATGCTTCCTCGACAGTTCGCGCAACAATAGCTCCTTCGGGTTGGTAGTCTTTTTTCTTGGTTAAAATTATATTGGTACGATTGGGCAATGCTTTAGGCATGGACTCGAAGGTCTTTCGTCCCATGATGATGGCATGACCAGAAGTCAATCGTTTAAATCGTTTTAAGTCCTCCGAAATATGCCAAATTAGGTCATTGTCTTTTCCTAAGGCATCGTTTTTTGCAGCTGCGGCAATCATTGTGAGTGTTTGTTTTGCAGGCATAGAGGTTGTTTTGCGTTGATCTTCTTCCTCAGTATTGAGTAAAAGATCGTTGTTTTTGTATCTTATTTCTTGAGCTGTCAAGGTAGTTCTAGTAGTATTTATTCGAGCAAAAATAAACCATATTATTGGATAGAAAACACTTTTTTAAAAAAGTTCATTTTGATTAAAACCCGTACATTTAGATAAAAGATTTGATGCGTTCACATTTTCCTATCCTTGATTCCTGTGTTTATTTGAATACAGCCTATACAGGCCCTCTTTCTTCCCCACTAATGGAGTGGAAAGCTAAAGACGATATTTCTTTCCTAGAGCTTGGAGATCACTACAAGACTAAACTGGAAAAACAGTATTATGGTGAAGCGAGAAATGCATTGGCCCGCTTTGTGAATGGTGCTGAAGAAACAACCTTTATTACAGCTAATTTTTCTTCTGCTTTTCAAAACTTTATCCTTCAATTACCCCAATCATTTCATTTTTTGGTGGTGGAAGACGAATACCCTTCTTTGACTGGTCTGATTGAAAGCCATGGATTTTCATCCAAAGAACTACCGATGACAAGTGAAATTGAGCGATCAATTTGGGATGAACTTCACCGAAACAACTACTCTGTCTTGACACTGAGTGCTGTTCAATATACCTCTGGGATTCTAATCGATATTGACTGGTTGACTAAAATAAAAGCAGCTTTCCCTGATCTTTTAATTTTGATTGATGGAACGCAATTTATAGGAGCACATTCTTTTGATTTCGCTTCTAGTCCCATTGATGCAATTTTTGGTAGTTCATATAAGTGGTTGATGGCCGGCTATGGAACAGGATTTGCAGTGGTAAAAAAAGAACGATTAGATCAATTGCAGATTCCTATTTCGCAGCTAGAAAAAGCTTATGATAGGGGTCAGTTATCTGTCAATGCCATAGGGAGTTTGGGGTTTGCATTAAAGATGTTACTTGACGAAGACTTTTCTAGTCTTCTTGATTGGAAAGATGAAATTGCAGCTTATTTAAAAGAAGGTCTTTTGAAAAGGAATTTACTGAGCGATAATGTTGTGCAACGAAAAAATCATTCTTCAATCTTCAATATCCAAATAGATGAAAAAGTCTACGAATCATTATTAGCGAATAATATTCGCTGTATTTGGAGGGGAAAAGGTGTGCGTATTGCTGTACACCATTACAACACAAAAGAAGATATTGACCAGTTTTTTTACTTTTTAGATAAAATAAGCTAAACAGCTACAGCTCCTTTGATCAACGGATGTGGATCGTAGTTGATTAATTCAAAATCATCAAAGGTAAAGGCAAAAATGTCTTTTATATCAGGGTTTATTTTCATGGTAGGCAAAGCTCTTGGCGTTCTGCTCAGTTGTAAATCAATTTGCTCTTATGATTGGAGTAAATGTGCGCATCGCCAAAGGTGTGTACAAAATCTCCGGGTAATAAATCACAAAC
>CAJQKN010000084.1 GCA_905478905.1 uncultured Flavobacteriaceae bacterium
ACTACCCAAGATATCATATGAAGAAACTCTTTCGCGTATGATTAGATCTTCAGATTTTGGTACTAAACCGTCAGTGTAGTCGGCGAAACCTTCACTGTTCGCAATTTTCAATACGATTGGTTGCATGGCATATTTGTGGTTTGGGTTTCTTAACTCATTGTTATTGTCAATATAATCATAAAGTGTAATCGATCCTACATTTTTCCCAGTTGTGCTTTCGCCAATTTGTACAACGTTAATTTTTGAACTCAAACCATTGATAAGTAGTTCACTAGCTGAGGCACTTCGGCTAGAGGTAAGTATGTAAACCTTTGTTAAGCCCAAACTAGATAAGCTAACACCAGACGAGGTTTGGTCGACAAAATAATTATTGAAGTCAAGATCATCATCAGGATTACTGTTTGTATTTACACTGTTAATATAATCCATGATTTTGCTATTCCAAATTTGTTGCGCAAAAACCTCTCCTGTAAATTGGCCAGTAATTAGGCTGGCTAAATAAGTACATGTTTGTACAGATCCACCGCCATTGTAGCGAAGATCAAGGACTAGTTCTGTAATGTTTTGGTTTTTTAATTCAATAAAAGCATCGATCAATGCTTGATTGAAATCGTGCTCGTTAACACCATCCCCATCGATATCAACAGTACCAACAAATTTATTGTACATCAGATAACCAACGCGAATTCCATTATGCTCAATCACTTGGTTTTTATGGATCGGTACTTCTTGAAAGTTTTCTTCTTTGTTTAGGGTGATTGATATATTTCTCGGGCTTATCTCATCAAGACTTGCATCATAGTTGACCAAATCTATGCTGTAGCTCATTGCATCACTATAGATCAAACTAACATAATTATCCAAGGTTAGTTCTTGACCATTTACGCTATTGAAAACATCTCCACGTATAATCCCTTTTTGTGCCGCGTCAGAATTCGGTAAAACATAGGTAACTGCACCTATAAGTCCATCACATCCATCACAACGACGGTATAAAATAAACTTCATTCCATTTGAGGCGGAAATTCCAGACAATTGATTTTCGAGTACCGCATAATCTTCTTCTATCCAACTAAAGCGGTCTGCACCAAATATTAAACTATTGAAAAAAGGTTTCCCTTGATCGAGAGAGCTGAGGTAAGCCTTGTAGGCAGAAGGATTATCAGCTTTGGTGTCAGCGAGATTTGTGACATCTTTCTGCCAGTAATACCATTGGTTAAGTCCTTTCCAAATAAAATCATTGATTTCTGTATTGACTTCTGTATTGACTTCTTCTGGTGTATTAACCACATTAATTTGATCGTCGTCTTGATCATCTTGGGTACAACCAACAATGAGTAGACCCGCAAAAATAATTTTAAAATATAGACTTTTCATAATCGATGTTTTCATTTGCAAATTAAAGAAGATATTTCAAACCTTATACATTATACATTAATATTGTTATACATTTATGCAAAGATTGTTCCAAAATGAAAAAAGCACTTTTAATTTTATCCATTTTTGGTTTTTTTATGGCCAATGCCCAAACCGTGTTTGATGAATATGGAGGGAACCCCTCTGTTTCAAATCTAAACATTAGTCCGCAAATGTTTAAACTAATGAGTAAGTTTAAGATCAGTACAGATGATCCTGAGTCTCAAGCCCTGATTGATATGATTCAAGGTTTGGAAGCTTTTCGAGTAATGAGTACCAAGGATATCCTCATTGCTAATGAGATGGAAGCTTGGATGCAATCTGAATTGGAAAAATCAAGCTTAGAATCAATTTTAAACTTGACAGAAAAAGGAGTCAATGTTCAATTTGGAGCGGTCTATGGTGAAGGAAATTCCACCGTGAAACGTTTGGTGATGTATGTTAAAGGATTACAGGCCTATATCGACAATCAAGACAATATTCAATTGGAAACCACTACAGATTTAGATTTCATTTTACTCGAAATTGTAGGTAAAATTGACCTTGACCAGGTGGGTGCATTGACTCAACTTATCGATGTTCCCGGTGGAGAATACTTGGATGCATTAAAAAACTAAATACCCGTATAGTTAAAAGGGGTAATGGTCTTGAGTTCTGCTTTGATCTTACTATCGATTTCCAGTTGATCGATGAAACTGTGAATAGATGCTTGATTAATGACCTCATTGGTACGTGTCAATTCTTTCAATGCTTCATATGGATTCGGGAATCCTTCTCTTCTTAAAATGGTTTGAATAGCTTCGGCTACAACCGTCCAGTTTTTTTCAAGGTCAGCATTTATCTTCTCTACATTCAACAAGAGTTTTGATAGACCTTTGAGGGTGGATTGAAATCCAATTAAAGAATGTCCAAAAGGAGTGCCAATATTCCTTAAAACAGTACTATCAGTCAAATCACGTTGCAAACGTGAGATAGGGAGTTTTTCGGCTAAATAGTTGAAAAGTGCATTTGCAATCCCTAGGTTTCCTTCTGAATTTTCAAAGTCAATAGGGTTTACTTTATGCGGCATAGCTGAAGATCCAACTTCTCCCTCTTTTATTTTTTGTTTGAAATAATCCATGGAAATATACGTCCATAGATCCCGATCAAGGTCAATGATAATGGTATTGATTCGCTTCATGGCATCGCACATGGCGGCCAAGTAATCGTAATGTTCAATTTGGGTCGTAGGGAAGGAGTGATGTAAACCCAGTTGTTCTTCTACGAATTTTTTCCCAAAGACTTTCCAATCCTGCTTGGGGTAGGCTACCTGGTGGGCGTTAAAATTCCCTGTGGCTCCTCCAAATTTTGCTGCATTTGGGATGCTAGATAAGCTCTCTCTTTGGTGTTCCAGTCGATTCACAAAAACGGCAAGTTCTTTTCCTAAACGGGTAGGAGAAGCCGGTTGCCCATGTGTTCTTGCCAACATAGGAACTTCTTTGTATTCTTCTGAAAGTTCTTTTAGACGATCAATTACTTCATCTAGCGAAGGGAGATATATCCTTTCAACAGCTTCTTTGATGGACAACGGAATTGATGTATTGTTGATGTCTTGTGACGTCAAGCCAAAGTGGATGAACTCTTTATAGTTTTGAATTTCTAAACGGTCAAATTCTTTTTTGATAAAATATTCAACCGCTTTAACATCATGATTGGTGGTTTTTTCAATCTCTTTTATTTCCTTGGCATCTTCTTCTGTAAAATGCTTGTAAATTGAACGTAAATCTTCAAAAAGAGAATGATTTATGTTTTCTAGCTGAGGGAGTGGAAGCTCACACAATGCAATAAAATACTCAATTTCAACACGAACGCGGTATTGAATTAAGGCCTCTTCGGAAAAAAAAGCGGATAAAGATTTAGTTTTTCCACGGTAGCGACCGTCGATGGGAGAAATTGCGTTTAATGCAGTTAGCTTCATAGCGAAAAAATAAAGGTACAAAGATAAGGCTTCTAGTCCAATCCTTCTCTCATATTTAGATGAATTGATTCACCAAGGAACGAAATCCTGCACTAGAATTGGGGAGTTTTTGTTCGATATAGGCGCGAAATTCTTCTTCAATCCAATCTTGGTGATTTATGAATAGATGAAGTGTTTTCATGGCAAAACCGATCGCTGCAATTTTTTTTGCATCGATCATATAGGCAAAACAAATAGATACAACGTCATCGATTTTTTTTTCTGTAAGAGCAGCTTTTCGCCTATTGTTATCGCAGTAGTGAAAGAGTACTTTTGCCAGGGGTCGACGTTTACTTTCATGTGTTTGCGCTTTAACACCTATTAGGAATTTATCGAACCGAGGTGTTAGGCTGTCGATTCGTTTCAGCATAAAACGTTCAAACACCCATGCGGCAACAATATGTTCCCGTGTATTTTTGACTGCACAAACAAGATCAAATAGTTCATCAAACGAAGTTGGATTTGCTTCGATGAATGCAACTCCCTTTTCGCGGTCTGTGATTGAAGCATTTAGCGTTAAGAGTAGTTTTTTAAGCGGTGACATCGCTAGAGTTGAAGTATCTTATATTCTTCATAGCACCCACTAATGGCCTCAAGGATTTGCAGGTCATTCGCTTCTTTAATAAAGGCATTGGAGTAGCTGCAGTTGCGAAGGATTTCTTCCAAATTTATCCGATCTATCCCAAGAAATTGAACCAAGACTTCTCGGTCAAACTTTGTTCCTAGAAGCGCTTTAATGGCATCATCTTCTCGCATTTTTTTAAGTTTTCTCATTTGTTTGGGATTTTTTCCAAAGAGGTTGTAGAGAAAATCTGCTGGATTAAATAATGAGCCCAGTGCTTTAGAGATGGAAGAGCGATTTCGATTTCCTCCTTCATAACCTGCACTTGGAAGCCCAGGAATACTATAGCGTCCAGCTGGGTTAATGGGCACTTTACGTACATCGATATCCAAGTATCCTGTCAATTGATAGGGACGAACGATGACCTCTTCTAGTGCAAAAGATAATTCCGTAAGACGAAAAACAGGAATCCCAAATTTGATCATATCATTACTTACAGGAACTTTTAAGGGTTTAAAACCCAAATATGAAAAGTATAAAGTGTCTTGCGCTTGAACAGCGATTTCGAATACCCCTTCAGCGTTTGTAATGACCCCTTCTACAGAACTCAAATTCAAGACATGGACACCAGCCATGAATATATCTAGGTTATCATTCTTTACTTTTCCTTTTAGAAGAATGTTTTGCTCTTGCCCAAAGCTAAAGTTTGAACAACAGATACAAAGAAATAAAATAATTGACGTCAATCGCATGAACACAAAAGTAACAAGAAAAAAGTGAGTCAGGGTTTTGCAACGAAAAAAAACATTTCTTTAACGCCTAGACCGTCTTCCAAATCCTGATGGTTTACTCCCATCACTGCTTCTTTTTTTCTTTTTGTATTCTGAACCACCACCGCTATTGGAGAACTTCTTTCGGTCATTGCGTCGGTCGCCGCCACCGCCACCAAAACGTTTACCTTTTCCACTACCACCGCCACCACGAGGTCCTTTTTCTGAAACTTCTACATTGATGGAACGCCCATTGAGTTCAAAGTCAGCAAAGGTTTCAAGTACCTTTTCACGGTATTCATTTGGTGTGTTAAAAAAGGCAAAACTATCCATAACATCAACGTGAAAAACATCGTCTTGTTCCAGGGATAAAGTAGATTTTAAAAGATCTTTCAGGTCCATCCAATTAAACTCATCTCGTGAACCTAAGTTAATAAAGAAGCGTGTACTGTCTTTTTTATTGTGTTTTACTTTTTCACGCCCATCGTCTCTAGCTCCTGCGAGTGTATTCAGATCTTTCGAGCTTTTATAATAATTGTGAAAACGTGCAAATTCAACAGAAACAAGACGTTGAATTAATTCTTCCTTACTGAGATCGGCCAACACTTCCTCCACTTTAGGAAGGTAATCGGCAATTCCTTCGTTGATTTCAGTATTGTGGATTTTTTTAGCCAAGTGATACAATTGCGTTTCGCATATTTCGATACCCGTTGGAATCTTTTTTGGTTCAATTTTGGCTTGAATAATTTTCTCAATCGCACGGATTTTTCGCGATTCACTTTGGGTTACAATAATCATTGAAACCCCTTTGTTTCCGGCTCGACCTGTACGACCACTTCTGTGCGTATAGGTTTCGATTTCATCGGGCAATTGGTAATTGATTACATGGGTAATATTGTCTACATCAATTCCTCTTGCTGCAACATCTGTTGCAACCAACATTTGAATTTGTTTGTTTCGGAACGATTTCATGACAATATCACGTTGATTTTGGCTTAAATCACCATGCAGTGCACCCGCATTATATCCATCTTCAATAAGTTTTTCGGCTACACGTTGGGTATCGCGTTTGGTGCGGCAAAAAATCACTGAAAAGATGTCTGGATGTGCATCGGCTAATCGCTTTAGCGCAGGGTATCGATCGCGTCCACTCACAGCATAGAACTCATGCGCAACATTTTTAGTCCCTGCGTTTTTTGATCCAACAGTTACCTCTAGCGGGTTGTACATAAATTTCTTCGCAATAACCGAGACCTCTTTTGGCATGGTAGCAGAGAATAGCCAAGTGCTTTTATCATCGGGGGTATTGGAAAGAATATCTGTAATATCCTCGAAAAATCCCATATTTAACATCTCATCAGCCTCGTCTAGAACACAATATTCCACGCGTGAAATATCGACCAAGCGTCGTCGGATCATATCTTGCATACGTCCAGGAGTTGCTACAATAATTTGTGCTCCTTTTTTAACGCTTTTTGCTTGATCGGTAATACTCGCACCACCATAAATGGCCACTACATTGATACCTTTGATATGCTTGGAGTAATTTTTTATTTCCTGAGTAATTTGTAAACAGAGTTCGCGTGTTGGGGATAAAATTAAACCTTGGGTTGTTCTGCTTTTAGCATCGATTTTTTGAAGCATTGGAAATCCAAATGCTGCTGTTTTTCCTGTTCCTGTTTGTGCCAAGGAGACGATATCTGTATCTTGTTCTAAAAGGAGTGGAATTGTTTTTTCTTGGACTTCTGAGGGTGACTCAAAGCCCATGTCTTCAATTGCTTGTAATAAAGCATTATTAAGACCAAGTGATTGGAATGTTGTCATTGCTGCAAAGGTAAGGTAGTTTACTGGAATATAATGATTTTGCCCTTGTTTAATTGAGCTTAACTGAAGAGATCAATGCATATTTTGAATAGATCTGTAGGCTTTTACACAGAAATAGACGCAAGGAATTCGTGAATTGCTCTTGCTCTATGACTGATTTTGTTTTTTATCTCATCGCCTAATTCAGCAAATGTTTGGGTATAGCCTTCTG
>CAJQKN010000085.1 GCA_905478905.1 uncultured Flavobacteriaceae bacterium
GGAAAGTGCATCAAAATCATACTTCTTGTTAACGTTAATAAACATTCCACTCCACTTGATGAAAGGTCCAAAACGCCCTGTCCCTTTAGTCACAGGCAGATCGTTATAGGTGTAGATAGGCGCGTCAGCAATTTTCTTTTCTTCAATGAGTTCAATGGCTAAATCGCGATCAACCTCCATGGGATTTGTTCCTTTGGGCAAGGAAACGAAAGTAGTTCCAAACTTGACATAAGGCCCAAAACGACCGTTATTCACCGTAACAATTTCGCCCTCATACTCGCCTAAATCCTTTGGTAATTGAAATAAATCTAGAGCATCTTCAAAGGTTATTGTATCCAATTGCTGGTCTTGACTCAGGCTGGCAAAAACAACTGGTTCTTCGTCATCAGTATCACCAATTTGAGCAATAGGACCGAATTTCCCAAGACGTACTTTAACCGTTCGCCCAGAATCTGGGTGAATTCCTAAAACACGTTCTCCAGATTCACGTTCTGCGTGTTCTTTTACATGCTTTACGGTTGTTTGAAAATCGCCATAAAAGCCTTTGATCATTTTGATCCAGTCTTCTTTCCCCTCGGCTATTTCATCAAAATCTCGCTCAACCTGAGCAGTAAAATTGTAATCTAAAATATTTTCAAAATTGTTTACCAAAAAGTCATTCACAATCATTCCAATATCCGTTGGAACAAGTTTTCCTTTATCTGAACCAACCATTTCGGTTAATCTACTGGCGCGAACTTCGCCCTTGACTAAGGCAAATTGTTGGTAGCTGCGTTGAACTCCTTCCACAGTTCCTTTGGCCACATACCCCCTGTTTTGAACAGTCGATATTGTTGGAGCATAGGTAGACGGACGTCCAATTCCTAATTCTTCTAGTTTCTTGACTAAAGAGGCCTCAGTAAAACGATAAGGAGGTCGAGTAAATCGCTGGGTGGCAACTAATGTTTTCAATTGTAAAGCATCTCCTTTTTCTACTGGGGGGAGTATGCCTTGAGCTTCTTCTTCATCTTCATCAACTCCTTCTAAATATACCTTAAGAAAACCTTCGAAGGTTAAAATTTCTCCACGGGCTGTAAAAACTTCTTGGTGTTGATTCGCACCAATTTTTAGAACAGTTCGTTCCAATTTGGCATCGCTCATTTGAGAAGAAACGGTACGTTTCCATATGAGTTCATACAAACGCATTTGGTCATAGTCTGCCGAAACAGTATCCAGGCTTAAATCGGTTGGGCGAATAGCTTCGTGGGCTTCCTGTGCACCCTTGCTTTTGTTTTTAAAGTTTCTGGCTTGCGCATAGTCTTCACCATAGCGATGTGTAATTTCTTTTAAAGCAGCAGTTTGTGCTTCTTTAGAAAGATTCACACTATCGGTACGCATATAGGTAATTAAACCTGCTTCATAAAGACGTTGGGCCATTGTCATTGTTTTACTAACAGAAAATGACAATTTACGTGCAGCTTCTTGTTGAAGGGTTGATGTAGTAAACGGAGCTGTAGGGCTCTTTTTCGCAGGTTTTGTTTCTTTGGACGTAACAGCAAAGGCTGCATTGACATTTTTAGCGAGAAAAGCCTCAACTTCTTCTGCTTGGTCAAAGGTGGTATTCAAACCAGCTTTAATCAATTTATTTCCGGTGGTAAGGAACTCTGCTTGGGTCTTGAACATTGAAGCTGGAACAAAAGCCTTGATCTCTCTTTCGCGTTCAACAATTAATCGAACAGAAACCGATTGTACGCGACCAGCCGATAGGCCTCCTTTCACTTTTCTCCACAAGACCGGCGATAATTCGTAGCCAACCAAACGATCCAAAACTCTTCGCGCTTGTTGAGCATTAACTAAATTGTAATCAATTTCACGCGGAGAATCAATCGCTTTTAAAATTGCATTCTTCGTGATTTCGTGAAAAACGATGCGCTTGGTGTTTTCGGCTTTTAGCTCCAGGGTATTGGCCAAATGCCAAGCAATGGCTTCTCCTTCTCGGTCCTCATCACTGGCTAACCAAACTGTTTCCGCTTTCTTGGCCAAGGACTTTAACTCTGAAACTACTTTTTTCTTGTCAGTGGAGACAATGTATTTTGGCAAAAAATCACCATCAACATTAACCCCTAACTCCTTGGAAGGAAGGTCAGCTATGTGGCCAAAACTTGAAGCTACTTTATACTCTTTACCTAAAAAATTTTCAATTGTTTTTGCCTTTGCAGGTGATTCGACAATAACTAAGTTTTTCGCCATGATGGGTTTTTTCTTGTCAACAAAAGTAGACGAATTTTTTAACGCCTCAAATTTTGAGCATCAAATCAAAAAAAAATAACTACAATCTTTGCTCCATTTTCAATAACTTCAATTCAATTCTTTGAAAGGAAATCCTTTGACTTTTTCTAGAATCATAAAAAACATTTGATGCCTTTTTTTGTGTCAATCATAAAAAACAAGGCCGAACAATCAATCTAAAATCTTGTGCGTCAGTTGGGTGGATTGAATTGTCCAACCAAAGGGGAAATAAAGTACCTTTGAGTATATACATTTGATCTATTTAAAACTAGTTTACGATCTAAAAATTATATTTATGATATTCAAGCAATTAAAAAATTTGTTGGTCATTGCCCTATTTTTCATCACTCCTAAAGCTGTTTCTCAAGCAAGCGAGAAGCCTTTTAGCATAGATGATGCCATCAATCTCAAAAATGTACGTAGTCCAAAAATTAGCCCAGATGGAAAGTGGATTGCATTTACCGTTAGTGAATTGGATCTAGAAAAAGACAAGTCCGAAACCCGTATTTGGATGATTCCAACAGGGGGCGGAGATGCAATTCCCATGACTTCCAAAGGGTATTCTGCCAGTCAAGCTCGATGGAGTCCAGACAACAAATACCTTTCGTTTCTAGCAGCAAAAAATGATGGAAAAACACAAGTCTGGACCCTTAATCTTTTGGGAGGTGAAGCGCAGCAGCTAACTAAAATTAAACAAGGTGTATCTGGGCATGAATGGTCACCAGATGGAAAACGACTATTGTTATCCATTCGTGATCCAAAACCAGAAGAATTAACCAAGGATAAAAAAGATGACAAAAAAGCGAAACCCTTTGTCGTTGACCGCCTTCAATTTAAAAGAGATTATAAGGGCTATTTAGACCGCTACCGAACCCATTTATACACCTTTGTTCTGGGTGATTCAACTGCTGTCCAAATTACATCTGGTGATTATGATGATCTTAGCCCCGTATGGAAACCTGATGGCACTTCAATTGCATTTGTAAGCAATCGAACCAACAATCCAGATGGTAATAGCAATAGTGATATTTGGATTGTCTCTGCCGATAATACAGATAAAGGTAAAACGCTTTTACAGCTAACCAAAAACACCAACGCTGATACATCACCTGAGTGGAGTCCCGATGGAAGTCATCTTACCTACACAACCATAACCGATAAAGAAGCGATCTGGTATGCAACGCAAAAATTAGCCATTATTCCTGCAACAGGTGGGGAACCAAAAATCCTTGCAGAGGAATTAGACCGCAATATCAGTCAACCAAAGTTTTCTCCTGACGGAAAACAAATCTATTTTATTCTTGAAGAAAGTGGTACATCTAAAATCGCCTCAATTGATCCTTCTGGAAAGAATTTCAGACGTGTAATTAAAGGAGATATTAGCATTCGAGATTATGCAATGAATGGGAAATTTATTTATCCTCTGCTGGGAAAAAGTCTACAACCTCACGAAATTTATTCTTTTAAAAATGATAAACTCACCAAATTAACAGGATGTAATGATTCAATAATAGCACATCAAAAGAAACCAATCGTTCAAAAGATCAGATTTAAAAGTAATGATGGCACTCCAATTGAAGGGTTTGTTGTTAAACCAATCGGCTTTGATCCTACAATGAAATATCCTTTGATATTGTGGAATCATGGGGGTCCGGTTAGCCAATACGAATTTTCCTTTCACACAATTTCTCAGCTTTTTGCTGCAAATGGATTTGTTACATTATTGATTAATCCAAGAGGATCTTCTGGTTATGGACAGGCTTTCTCTGAGATTATATTTGCAGATTGGGGAAATAAGGACTACCAAGATGTGATGGCGGGTGTTGATTTTGCCATTAATTCTGGATATGTTGATGAGGAAAGACTTGGAGTAGGCGGTTGGTCATATGGTGGAATGCTCACAAATTATGTAATTACAAAATCAGACAGATTTAAAGGAGCGATCTCTGGAGCTAGCGCTTCGCTTTATCGAGCCAATTACGGTCATGACCATTATCAATTGCTATGGGAAATGGAATTGGGTTTACCATGGGAAAATGCCGAAGCTTGGGAAAAAATATCTCCTTTCAATCAAGTAGCCAATATCCAAACACCCACACTATGGATTGGTGGAAGTGATGACTGGAATGTACCCATAATTAATTCTGAACATATGTATCAAGCAATGAAAAGATTAGGTAGGGAAACACAACTAGTCGTTTATCCTGATGAGCATCACGGTTTAAGAAGACCATCGTTTATAAAAGATCGGTATGAGAGGTATTTAAATTGGTTCAATAAACATGTCAATTAACAAATTATTTTGCTCATTTAAGAACGTACAATGATTTAAATATAATTGGCCTAAAACCAGAATTGGGTTTTTTTCACACCTAAAAATCACGAGATTTCCCAAACTTATTAGTTACAAATAATATAAGATTTTACCGTTGTAATAACTCATTTATGCAATACTCAATCGTATTTTATTACCATCAAGATTGTATGACAAAATGACAGAAAATTATTATCTTTGTACAATACTTGATTAGGCGATATTCATGTTTTAATAAGCGTAGAAAATAGAATCGAAAGAACTAAAAATACATTTAACTCATTCGAATAATAAATAGAAAAATTTGGAAGACAGGAGTTTACATAAAACAGCTACTGAAATTTATGCACACAAAAACCCCAACGAATACAACGGGGAGGTAATTGGTGATCAAGAAATTACGTCAAAAAACACCCACAATAAAAAAGTCTATATCGAGTCTTATGGGTGTCAAATGAATTTTTCTGACAGCGAGGTGGTTGCCTCAATCTTGTCTGAGGAAGGCTATCTAACGACCTCAAATATGGAAACGGCTGACTTAATTCTGGTCAATACCTGTTCCATTCGAGAAAAAGCAGAATTAACCGTTCGCAAACGCTTAGAAAAATTCAACGCAGTGAAAAAGATCAATCCTACGATGAAGGTTGGTGTTTTGGGTTGTATGGCCGAGCGTTTAAAGCATCAGTTTCTAGAGGAAGAAAAAATTGTAGATATGGTCGTTGGACCAGATGCCTATAAAGATTTACCCAACTTATTGGCTGATATAAACCAAGGTAGAGATGCAGTAAATGTCATTCTATCCAAAGAAGAAACCTATGGCGATATTGCACCGATACGGATCGATTCCAATGGAGTAAGTGCTTTTGTGTCCATTACCCGTGGCTGTGATAATATGTGTACCTTTTGCGTGGTACCTTTTACCCGCGGAAGAGAGCGCAGTCGTGACCCAAAAAGTATTTTGCACGAAATCGATGACCTAGCACAACGTGGCTTCAAGGAAATTACTCTCCTGGGGCAAAATGTTGACAGCTATTTATGGTATGGAGGAGGACTGAAGAAAGATTTTGTTAAAGCAACTGAGCTACAACAAAAAACAGCTGTAGGCTTTGCACAATTGATGGCAATGGTAGCTGAAGCACACCCGAGAATTCGCTTCCGCTTTTCCACCTCCAACCCTCAAGACATGACGGTTGATATTTTACACACCATGGCGAAATACCCTAATATTTGTGATTATATCCATTTGCCGGTTCAGTCTGGAAGCGACCGTATTTTAAAGAAAATGAATCGCCTACACAGCCGCCAAGAGTATTTTGATTTGATTGACAACATTCGAAAAATCATACCTGGCTGTGCGATCTCCCAAGACATAATTGCCGGTTTTCCTACCGAGACAGAGGAAGATCATCAAGATACATTGAGTCTAATGGACTATGTGAAATATGACTTTGGATTTATGTTTGCCTATTCTGAACGACCAGGAACACTTGCAGAACGCAAGATGGAAGACGACATTCCCTTGGCCACCAAAAAAAGAAGATTAAGCGAAATCATTGACAAACAGCAAGCCCATAGTCGTTTTCGAACAGAAGGTTTTTTGAATAAAACAGTTTGTGTTTTGATTGAAAAAGAATCGAAAAAATCTTCAGATCATTGGAGCGGACGTACCTCCCAAAATACGGTAGCCGTTTTTCCAAAAGAAGATTATCAAATTGGCGATTTTGTGGATGTAAAAATTAATGATTGTACATCCGCTACACTTATAGGAAGCGCCATCGGGATTTCTGAAAATATTTAAGGCTAACGAATGGAAAATCTACAAACAATTAAGCAGCGTTTTGGCATCATTGGAATGAGCCAAGGATTGAATCGTGCAATCGAAAAAGCGCTTCGTGTAGCTGTGACCGATATCTCCGTCTTGGTTACAGGTGAAAGTGGAGTTGGAAAAGAAAACATTCCAAAAATAATTCACCAAAACTCACACCGAAAACATGCCAAATACATTGCCGTTAACTGTGGTGCCATTCCAGAGGGCACAATTGATAGTGAACTTTTTGGACACGAAAAAGGAGCGTTTACTGGGGCAACTGCAACCCGAAGCGGGTATTTTGAAGTTGCCGATGGTGGAACCATCTTTTTGGATGAAGTGGGAGAACTTCCCCTTTCTACCCAAGTGCGCCTGTTGCGCGTTTTGGAAACAGGCGAATTCCTTAAGGTAGGTTCATCAAAAGTACAAACAACTAATGTTCGTATTGTGGCTGCAACAAATGTTAATATGCGTGATGCCATTCAAAAAAATAAATTCAGAGAAGATTTGTTTTACCGCCTTAGCACAGTAGACATTCACCTTCCCCCGTTGCGGGAGCGTAAGGAGGACATCCCCTTATTATTCCGAAAATTCGCCGTAGATTTTGCGCAGAAATACAGAATGCCGACACTTCGTCTAGACGAACATGCACAACAATTATTGATACAATACAATTGGAATGGTAACATTCGTCAGTTACGCAATGTTGCTGAACAAATTTCGGTCTTAGAACAAGACCGCCTTATCAATGCAGCCAAACTTCGCCCCTATTTACCCGACATGGGGTCTCAACTACCTGCTCTCACTAACGGCAAAAAAGAACAAAGTGATTTTGCCTCAGAACGGGAAATCTTGTACAAGATTCTCTTTGACATGAAAAATGATCTCAATGACCTCAAAAAGCTTACCTTAGAGCTAATGAATCAGGACATCAGTGAGGAAGAAAAAGAAGGCCTCATTGAAAAGATTTATGGAAACGAAACCACGAGCAATTACGATAAACACAACGCCTTGACAGTGATGAGTCCCTCCATAGAGCCAAGTCAAACCCAGCCCAAAGCACTTGAGCAAGACAGTTATTCCTATGCGGAAACCATTGAGGCAGAAGAACCCCTGTCGCTGTTGGACAAAGAGATTGAAATGATCAAAAAAGCCTTAGAAAGAAGTCGAGGTAGAAGAAAACTTGCGGCAGAAGAACTCGGTATTTCTGAACGAACACTTTACCGGAAAATCAAACAATACGACTTGAACGATGAAGAAGATGTATAAAATTATCCTTAGCGTTCTGTTGAGCTCCAGTTTGAGTTATTGCGGAATATACTCCTTTACAGGAGCCTCTATTCCTCCCGGTACAGACACCTTTCAGGTAAACTACTTCAATAATGAGGCAGGAAATAGGCCCGGATCTACTGTAGAACCAGGTTTAGATCAAGAATTTACCATTGCACTCCAAGATTTAATTCAGAATCAAACCAATCTAAACCTAGTGAACACAAATGGAGATCTAGTGTATGAGGGAGAAATTACAGAATACCGCATTTCCCCCACTACCTCAACAGCAAACAACACGGCTGCTCAGAACAGACTCACCATGACAGTTAATCTGCGTTACACCAATACCAAAAAGCAGGAAGACTCGTTTGAGCAGAGATTTTCTTTTTTTTATGACTTCGATGCCAATCAGCAATTATTTGATATAAAAGATGCGGCTAACCGAGAGATCTTTGAACGCATAACCCAAGATATTTTTAATGCAACACTAGCCAAATGGTAAGCATGACAGCCAAAGAATACACCAAATTAATGCACTCTTTTGACCCAAAAGATGAAGCTCAGCGTAAACTCTTTGAAAAAATCACCTACCGCTACCCTTATTTTCAATCTGCTTATGCCCATTATCTAAAAACCCTCAAAGAGCAAGAACAATACAATTACAAGCTAATTTTACGCAAAACAGCTGTATTGAGTCCGTCTAGAGCTTTTTTAAACAATTGGTTAGAAAATAATGTTCCCGCCTTACCAAAAGCTGTTGTAAAAAATCCGGTTCCTGCGGTTGTTGAAAACGAAAAAACAACCGAATTAAAGGTGGTCAATTCAACCGCTAAAAAGAAAGAGCCAACGCCTTTACCAACGTCAGTCCCCAAAATTTCTAAAAAAGTAGCCTCCCAAAAGAAAGCAAAGGAAAAAATAGAAAAGAAAGAACCCCTTGCCATGACCTATGCCGAATGGGTTATTTATTCTTCTAAAGGAAAGGTTGAACCCAAAAAGGAAGCAATCAGTTTAGACGATAAATTATCGTTGATCGATTCTTTTCTAGAAAACAAACCCAAGATACCGCCTGTAACTCAAGATCAACCAAAGGTGGATCTATCTGACCTCAATAAATTCAACAAAGAGGAGTTTATGACGGAAACCTTGGCGAGAATTTATGTTCAGCAAAAGAAATACAAAAAAGCCCTGTACGCCTATCAAATTTTAAGTTTGAAATATCCAGAAAAAAATGGTTTCTTTGCAGACCAAATCAAAACGATTAAACAATTACAACAAAATAGCTAAGTCATGAGCACTTTTTCAATATTCATTACGTTGATTCTTATTGTTTGTTTTCTACTCATCCTTGTAGTGATGGTACAGAACCCAAAAGGAGGTGGATTATCTTCTTCTTTTGGCGGAGGTGGACAACAACTTGGAGGAGTTCAAAAAACAACCGATTTCTTAGACCGCAGTACATGGATTCTAGCCACGCTCCTACTGGCTTTGATCCTTTTGTCTAATTTTGGAATCAACACAGCTTCTGCACCAGTTGATACTGAATCAAAATTGATTGACAGTGGAATTGAACAAACAATTCCTGAGACAATTCCTGAAGAAGTACTCGAAGTTCCCGCTGAACCTTCTGTAGAAGAATAATCTTGAACTAACATATATAAATGCCAGCTTCCTGACAAGCTGGCATTTTTTTTATAAAAAACTGCCAACAACTTGCTTGGCATAATTTCTGAAATTGATATTTAAAATTTAATTTATTATGAGCAATTTATCCATTAAACCCTTAGCAGATCGCGTTCTAATTGAACCAGCTGCTGCAGAGACTAAAACTTCTTCGGGTATAATTATCCCCGATACTGCAAAAGAAAAACCACAACGCGGAACAGTCGTTGCTGTAGGACCAGGTACAAAAGAAAACCCGGTAACCCTAAGCGTTGGAGACACCGTTCTCTATGGTAAATATGCAGGTACCGAATTGAATCATGAAGGTTCAGATTACCTCATCATGAAAGAAGCAGATATTTTAGCAATTGTTTAATTAAAAAAAGAAACCAATCATGGCAAAAAAGATAGAATTTGATATTGATGCAAGAGACGGCATTAAACGTGGTGTTGATGCATTGGCAAATGCTGTAAAAGTAACCCTCGGTCCTAAGGGACGAAATGTAATTATTGGAAAAGCTTTTGGTGCTCCACACGTCACAAAAGATGGGGTAACCGTAGCAAAAGAAATTGAACTAGAAGATGCCCTAGAAAATATGGGAGCTCAAATGGTGAAAGAAGTTGCTTCTAGAACCAACGATTTAGCTGGTGACGGAACAACAACAGCAACTATTTTAGCTCAAGCTATCGTAAAAGAAGGTCTCAAAAACGTTGCCGCAGGTGCAAATCCTCTGGACTTAAAACGCGGGATTGACAAAGCTGTTCACGCAATTGTTACCGAATTAGAAAAGCAAGCTGTTGAAGTAGGCGATTCTTCTGAAAAAATAAAGCAAGTTGCCAGTATTTCAGCGAACAACGATGAGACAATCGGAAGTCTAATCACAACTGCTTTCGAAAAAGTTGGAAAAGAAGGTGTCATTACTGTTGAAGAAGCCAAAGGAACAGATACCTATGTAGATGTTGTTGAAGGAATGCAATTTGACCGTGGATACTTGTCGCCCTATTTTGTGACTGACTCCGAAAAAATGGAAGCTGATTTAGAATCGCCCTACATTTTATTATACGACAAGAAAATCTCTTCAATGAAAGATTTACTTCCTGTGCTTGAGCCTGTTGCACAAACAGGAAAACCTTTATTAATCATTGCTGAAGATGTCGACGGAGAAGCTCTTGCAACATTGGTTGTCAACAAATTGAGAGGATCACTTAAAATTGCCGCTGTAAAAGCCCCTGGATTTGGTGACCGAAGAAAAGCAATGTTGGAAGACATCGCTATTCTTACTGGAGGAACCGTAATCTCTGAAGAACGCGGATTCACTCTCGAAAATACAACCATTGAAATGCTTGGTACTGCTGAAAAAGTAACCATCGATAAAGACAATACCACTGTGGTAAATGGTGCCGGTACTTCTGAAGCCATTGAATCTCGCGTAGGGCAAATCAAAGCGCAAATTGAGAATTCAACCTCAGATTACGATAAAGAAAAATTACAAGAACGCTTGGCCAAACTTTCTGGTGGTGTTGCGGTACTGTATGTAGGCGCTCCTTCTGAAGTAGAAATGAAAGAAAAGAAAGACCGTGTTGACGATGCTCTTCATGCTACACGAGCAGCAGTAGAAGAAGGAATTGTTGCTGGTGGTGGAGTAGCCTTATTGAACACCAAAAGCGTCCTTAGCAAACTTGAGTTTGACAACCAAGACCAAGCGACAGGGATTCAAATCATTAACACTGCCGTTGAATCTCCTTTACGAACCATTGTAGAGAATTCTGGTGGTGAAGGGTCTGTTGTTGTGGCCAAAGTCCTTGAAGGTGATAAAAACTTCGGTTATAACGCCAAAGAAGGCACCTATGTTGACATGCTCAAAGAAGGAATTATCGATCCCAAAAAAGTAACCCGTGTGGCTTTAGAAAACGCTGCCTCGGTTGCCGGAATGATCTTAACTACCGAATGTGCTTTGGTTGACATAAAAGAAGATGCACCTGCTGGCGGAATGCCCCCTATGGGTGGAGGAATGCCTGGCATGATGTAAGTAAAACAGTCCATCAATTTTAAAGAGGCTGTCTAAAAAGGGTAAAAGCTGTCATTCTGAATTTATTTGAAAATCTCAACTGACTGTTTTTCAATATTTTTTGGAATCTGAAACGAGTTCAGATTGACGAGAATATGACTTTTTAGACAGCCTTTTTTTTGTTTTATTTTAAATTGTTTACATTTATGGTGAACCAAAATCTTATTATTATGAGCAAAAGTTTACTTTATTCAGGAGTAATTGGAACCATCGTGTATTACTTATTAGGATGGTTAGTCTATGGAATTATATTCCCAGACTTAGCAGGAGGCGAAGAAAATCCTTTATTTATTTTATTAGGCTGCCTTTTTATGCTTTTATTTTTGCAGTATTGCTTAGCCGCTGGACAAGTATCAACAAGTTCAGTTCTGGCTTTAATGCTGGACTAATTTTGGGTATATTGTATGCC
>CAJQKN010000086.1 GCA_905478905.1 uncultured Flavobacteriaceae bacterium
GAGATCGCTATGTTAATTGGTACAACCAAGTGAAAAGTACTCCCTTTGACAGCTCCCCTCTTGCAAACGAACATTTTGAAGAATGGCCGGGCGGTAGATACAATCATTATTACTTTGATCTCAACCGTGACTGGGCGTGGTTGAGTCAAAAAGAATCGCAGCAACGCCTACCCAACTATTTGGCTTGGATGCCGCAAATACATGTTGATTTTCATGAGCAGGGGGTCGATAGTCCCTATTATTTTGCGCCAGCTGTCGAACCTTATCATGAAGTAGTTACTGATTTCCAACGTGATTTTCAGAAAACCATTGCAAAAAATCACAGCCGTTATTTTGACAAAGAAGGCTGGTTGTATTTTACCGATGAAGTATTTGACCTTCTTTATCCAGGCTATGGTGACACTTACCCAATGTTTAATGGTGCTATTGGAATGACCTATGAACAAGGAGGAAGCGGTCGAGCTGGTTTAAGCATTCGCAATAGTGTTGGGGATTTACTAAGCCTTAAAGATCGAATTGCGCATCACTATACAAGTGGTCTTTCCACTGTAGAGGTTGCACACAATAATGTTACTCTTTTGAATAAAGAATTTAAGGCTTATCATGCCGATAATGAGGGGAAATTTAACACCTATGCACTGGAAGGTCATGCAGATAAAATAGATGCTCTAAAACGTTTATTGAATGCACACCAAATTCCCCTAGAACAATTGGCGCAAACCACCAATATTAAAGGAATTGACTTTGGGTCACAAGAAAACAAAACCACTTCTTTTAGCACCAAAGCAATTGTAATAAAAGGCAACGGTAAAAAAAGTAAATTGATTCAAGCCTTGTTCGAACCACAAACCCAATACTCCGATTCATTGACCTATGACATTACCTCATGGGCATTACCCTATGCTTATGGATTAAAAGCTGTTGCAAGTAATCAAACTGTAAAAACCAAAGAGGTTGAAGTTTCAGCAAAACGGCCTCTTATCGAAAAAAACGCCTATGCCTATGCTGCAGAACGCAAAAGCCTTGCAGATGGTCAGTTTTTAGCCGCCCTGATCAAGGCTGGAATTCGCGTTTCCTACAATGAAGTTCCCTTAACCAATGGAGGAAAACGATGGGATATGGGATCTGTTTTTGTCTTAAAAACACAAAATAAGCATATTGCTGATTTGGGTGTGATGGTTGTTAATATTGCTAAAGAAACCGACCAAGAGGTAAGTTCACTCAACTCTGGATTATCCGATCTGGGCCCTGATCTAGGGTCCAATCAATTACGATTTATCTCAAACAAGACCATTGGCCTTTTAAAAAGTGATGATGCATCGCCACGGGGCTATGGAGAGATTTGGCATTTCTTTGAACAACAACTTAACTACCCAATCATTCAGCTGAAAGATGAGCGATTAAACGCACGCTTTTTATCCAAATTAGATGTATTGATTATTCCTCCAGGATACTACTCTAAGCTTTTTGATACTGAAGGTGAAAATGCTTTGAGTCAATGGGTAAAAGCAGGAGGAAGAGTAATTGCAATCGGAAGTGCTTTAAATGCCTTCACCAACAACAATCTATTTAGTTTAGAGCGTAAAAAGGGAGCCGAAGAAGACGCCCAAGACATCGCTTATGGTGATCAGGAACGTGAGAATATTCGCTCGGTCATCTATGGAAGCATTTATAAAGCAACTGTAGACCCTACACACCCCCTTGCTGCTGGATACTCGTCCAATTACTTTACGCTCAAAACAAGTGCTGCAGCCTTTTCAATGCTCGAAGGCACCGGAACGGCCGCCTATCTTTCGAAAAATATTCAGCCTGTTGCAGGTTTTAGTGGAGACAAGGCAATCGAATTGCAAAGCGAATCCTTACTTTTTGGCACTGAACCTGTTGGTAGAGGGTCTGTTGTTTATATAGTTGACAACCCCATGTACCGAAGTTTCTGGGAAAACGGAAAACTATGGTTAATCAATGCCCTTTTTATGTAAACAATGGCATACATTTTGATAATTGAATAAGGTAAAATGATGAATATGAAATCTCCCTTTCTTACCTTCCTTTTTTCTTTTATTTTCAGCCTATTTATTATAAGCTGTAACCTATTCAAAGATGAAGTAATTCCTGACGATGACTTGGTCGACGTTACCTACTTTGTGCCCGTATATGAAACCACTTCCCAACTGGCACAAAAGGTAAGTGTTGATCCACCAAAAGACTATGCCCAAGCTGGAAAAATTGTTACCTATCAACAGTATATTTTCATCAACAAACCCTATGAAGGAATTCATGTTGTGGACAATAGTGATCCCGCTAATCCACAAAACATACATTTTATATCCATCCCGGGCTCCTTGGACATGAGTATTATTGACAACCATTTGTATAGTGATATGTTTTCCGCTTTGGTCGTTTTTGACATCAGTAACATTACCCAACCTCGACTGATTGAAGAATTTACCGCAGAAGATGTCTTTTTTTACGATCAGTATAAAACGCTTAATAGTGTCCTCTCTTCGACAGTAAACAAAGAATATACACGATTTGACCCTATTGATAACAGCTTGGGTATCGTCACGGGATGGCGCTCTGAGATTCGTAAAGAACCTCTTGAAGAGGTACAACTCCGTTATCTAACCCTAGAAGACGATGTGGAAGAAATCAATTTAGCCAGTACTCCAGCCCAAGATTTTAGAGAAGTTTCCACCGCTGGTTCAATGACCCGCTTTCTCCCCATAGATCGCTACTTGTATACCATCAATTTCAATGAGTTAATTTTATTTTCTATTGGGGAAGATTACCGTCCAACACGTTTTGCAAAATTGGACACCCGTACCCAAGCCGAAACGCTCTTCCAACTCAACGACTTGCTTTTTATTGGCTCAACAACTGGAATGCTGATGTATAATGTATCGAGCCCAAGTAATCCAGAATACATCAATAGTATTAACCATTTTAGAAGTTGTGATCCCGTAGTTGCAGACAAAAGCTATGCCTATGTTACCTTGCGTGGAGGGACCAATTGTTTTACTGAAACGAACGAATTACAAATCATCGATATACGAGATCCTCAAAATCTTGAGGTCGTTTCACGCCAAGTAATGTTTAATCCCCACGGCCTAGCCCTTCATCAAGATTTCCTAATTGTTTGTGATGGAAGCGCAGGACTAAAAATATTGAATGTTGCCGATCGAGAAAAGCCCGAAGTGGTTAACGAAGAGGCTATCCCTTTTGCTTATGACATCATAGTGGATTTCCCCTCTGCGGTTGTAGTAGGTGAAGGGGTGATTTACCAATACGACTTAAGTGCATTACCGGCAATCACTAAAACAGCTGAACTCACACTAACTACGAAGCAATAGGCTCTGCATATAAATCGAAATCTGCAGCTTCTGTAATGGTCAAATTAACGTATTCTCCCTGTTTAAGGTAGAATTTGGTTGCGTCAACCAATACTTCATTATCTACATCAGGAGAATCCATTTCTGTTCTTCCCACAAAATAATTACCTTCTTTACGATCAATAATACAGCGATAGATTTGCCCTACTTTAGCTTGGTTCAATTCCCAAGAAATTTGTGACTGAACTTCCATTATGTCAGCAGAGCGACGTTGTTTTTCTTCTTCAGGAACATCGTCTTCTAACTGATGAGCGTGGGTGTTTTCCTCGTGAGAATAAGTGAAACAACCCAAACGCTCAAAGCGCATTTCTTTCACCCAAGCTTTGAGTTCTTCAAAATCGGCTTCTGTTTCTCCTGGGTAGCCCACAATTAAACTTGTACGAAGCGTAATTCCTGGGACAGCAATTCTAAATTGTTCCAATAAAGCGGTTGTTTTTGCTTTTGTTGTTCCTCTTCGCATGGATTTTAAAATCGAATCGCTAATATGTTGCAATGGAATGTCTAAATAATTACAAACCTTAGGTTCGCGTTTCATGACCTCAAGTACATCCATGGGGAAGCCCGTTGGAAAGGCATAATGCATTCTGATCCATTCAATCCCATCTACCTTTACCAAGGCTTCGAGCAATTCAGCCAGGTTGCGTTTTTTGTATATGTCTAGGCCGTAATAGGTTAAATCTTGTGCAATAAGAATGAGTTCTTTCACCCCATCTTTGGCAAGAGACTCGGCTTGTTTTACCAAATTTTCTATGGGTGTAGAGCGATGTTTTCCTCGCATCAAGGGGATGGCGCAAAAAGAACAGGGACGGTCACAGCCCTCAGAAATTTTAAAGTAAGCATAATTCTTTGGTGTAGTTGTAATTCGTTCACCCAATAATTCGTGCTTATAGTCCGCTTCTAAGGCTTTGAGTAACTGTGGTAATTCACTTGTACCAAAATACTCGTCTACTTGCGGAATTTCTTTTTGTAGGTCGGGTTTATAACGTTCACTCAAACAACCAGTCACAAAAACCTTATCGATTTCTCCGGCCTCTTTGCGTTTGATATTATCCAAAATAGTATTCACCGATTCCTCTTTGGCGTTATCAATAAAACCACAGGTGTTGATCACAACAATGTTTCCTTCTTTTTCGTGTACAACCTCTTTTCCGCTGGCTTGGAGTTGACCCATTAAAACTTCAGAGTCATAAATGTTTTTTGAACAACCTAGTGTAATGACATTGATTGTATTCTGTTTGGTGCTTTTTGTTCGCATACTAATTTAAAATACGGTTGAGGAAATCGAGCGTAGCTTGTTTTACTTCCCCATGATTCTCGGTAACCAGTGCAGAGGCAATTTCGTGCGCTCCAGCATTTGGAAAAGCTTTTTCTTCTTTTAAGTGTGAAGCAGTTCCCAATTCTTGAAACATTTGACGCATTGCTGCTACAGAAACAGTAGGATCTTGTTCGGTTTCATTTTTATAATAAAAGCCAGAAAATACTGGGACAGTAATCTTATTGAAGGTAGCGGGCACCATTGCAGTTTCCAGTAATTTTTGCATTTGAACAGGAGCTTCTAGGCGATATTTTGTGGTCCAATATTGTTTTTTAGCAGCGGAAGGGTTTTGGATGTAATGGTATAGACCACCTTCCACTTTTCGGATAATTTGCAAACCCCATGGTAGGGTAGCGACAAAATCCAACGGGTGATTGATGCGTATATTTGGCGCATACATAATTAATGCAGCCAATTCGGGATGCTCTGCAGCCAGGGTTAGGGCTAAAGTACAACCGGTTGATGTACCCATTAAGATGACTTTTTCTCCTAAAATCTTTCCAACGGCCAAGGCTTCTCGTGCTGAATCCAAAGAACCTTCTCCCGTATACTCAAGCAAATTTTCCTCACCTTCTAGACCGTGGGCAAGCAGTCGTGGTAAATACAGGTTGGCCCCAAGCGTCTCTGCAATTTGTTCATGAACTGGAGCACCATCTTCAGCACTTCCAGAAAAGCCATGTAGATACACAATGGCATATTCGGTTTTTTGCGGTATAGAATCAGCAAAGACAAGCTTGGATTGATTGTCTGCTTTTAAAGTAGTAAAAGGCGCTTCTTTTTCGGCTACCCAATTTGACAATTCTTCTAATGGAATTTCAATTTGAGGCAGTGGTTTACTAATGACAGGAGCTTCGACAGTGGGACCTAGAATGAAAGTTAAAACAAGTACTGCTAGGAGTCCAACCAAGGTTTTTAAAACAGTTTTCATATATGTTAGTTAAAAAAAGAATGAACAAAAGCACTACTGTCAAAGATTTTTAGGTCTTCGATACCTTCGCCTACTCCAATAAATTTTACAGGGATATTGAACTGATCTGAAATTCCCATAACAACTCCACCTTTGGCTGTTCCGTCTAACTTGGTAATGGCTTAAGCAGAAACTTCTGTTGCCGCTGTGAATTGCTTGGCTTGTTCAAAAGCATTTTGTCCCGTAGATCCATCCAACACTAAAAGCACTTCGTGAGGGGCATTCGGAACGATCTTATCCATGACACGCTTGACCTTGGTCAATTCGTTCATTAAATTTACTTTATTGTGTAATCGGCCAGCGGTATCAATCAAAACTACATCAGCATTTTGACTCACAGCAGATTGAATCGTGTCAAAGGCAACTGAGGCAGGATCGCTTCCCATTTCTTGACGCACTAAAGCCACGTTTGAGCGATCAGCCCAAACTTGTAATTGGTCGATAGCACCTGCCCTAAATGTATCGGCAGCACCCAAAACAACTTTTTTTCCTGCCTGGGTAAATTGATGAGATAATTTTCCAATGGTGGTTGTTTTACCAACACCATTTACCCCTACTACCATAATAACGTGAGGTTTATCAGGGAAGTTTTGGGAAAATGAAAAAGCTGTCTCGGTTTCTTGCGCAGCTAATATCGCCTGAATTTCTTCTTGCAAAATGGCTTTTAACTCTTGGGTTCCTAAATATTTGTCTTTAGCCACACGAGCTTCAATGGCATCGATAATTTTTAGGGTTGTTGGTACACCAACATCTGCAGTAATAAGAACTTCTTCAAGATCGTCTAAAACAGCAACATCAACTTCTGATCGTCCTGCAATAGCGGTTCCAAGTTTAGAAAAGAAAGATTTCTTGGTCGCTTCTAAGCCTTTGTTTAATTGAGGGTCTTCGCCTGAAAATAGTTTACCTAATATGCTCATATTCTTGTAAAAAAAAAGCTACTGTAAAAGTAGCTTTTCTATAGTAAAATCTAAAATAGATTTAATGTTTACTCAACCAATCATTGATTTGATCTGGTCCAGTGATGGTTTCAACGAAAGAGTATGATTTTGAATCTCCTTTTTTTACCATCTTAATTACTTTGGTTAGACGCTTTGAACCTGTTTGTAAGGTTGCTACTGATTTCTTTGCCATAACTATTTAATTTCTTTGTGAACAGTCATTTTTTTCAAGATCGGATTGAATTTTTTGATTTCCAAACGATCTGGAGTGTTCTTTTTATTTTTAGTTGTAATGTAACGTGAAGTACCTGGTCTTCCAGAAGCTTTATGCTCTGTACATTCCAAAATCACTTGAACGCGGTTTCCTTTCTTTGCCATGATCTAATATTATAATGCCCCTTGCGCTTTAGCTTCTTTCAAAACAGCAGCAATTCCTTTACGGTTAATTGTTTTTAACACAGAAGTAGAAATCTTAAGGGTAACCCACTTATCTTCTTCTGGAATAAAGAAACGCTTTTTGATTAGGTTAACCTCGAAACGGCGCTTTGTTTTATTCATCGCTTTAGAAACATTGTTTCCAAATTGAGCACGCTTTCCACTAATTTCACAAACTCTAGACATAATCGTTTTTTTAACTGTTGTTCTAAACAGGATGCAAATTTACTTTTTTTTGTTGAGTTACAAAACACTTTGTTTGAATTTTATTTGAATAAATGATATTCAAACCAAAGACAAGGCTATTGCCAAAAGTTAGCGCTGGAAATGCCCTAAGCCAAGTTTTTGAAAAGTAATTCAAAAACTTTATTCACCGCCTTCTGAATGACACGTTCACGATTAATACCAAAACTAAATTCTTCAGAATAAACTCCCTTTGGAGAGGCAATAGCAATACAGACTGTTCCCACCTCAACCGATTCGTCTCCTTTGCTGGGTCCAGCATTTCCTGTAGTTGCAACAGCATGGGTTGTATTGTATTTCTGTTGTGCACCCATCGCCATAGCCTCTGCTACCTCAACACTAACCACCCCTTTCTCTTCAATTAAACAAGCAGACACGCCCAAAAGATCTACTTTACTCTGGCTATGATACACCACAGCTCCACCTTTAAAATAGTTAGACGCTCCGGGGATTTTGGTTATCCTAGCAGCAATTTCTCCTCCCGTACAACTTTCTGCTAAAGCCAAAGATAATCCTTTGGATATAAACGCTTTTTGAATTTGTTCTTCTACGGAAGCTTCTTCCTCAAAGCCCATAAAGATATCTTCTATTTGGGGCAACAAACTGGCAATTTGTTCTTCTATTCGCGCACTAATTACATTCAAATCATCACCTTTGGCAGAAAGGCGCAAACGCACTCGTCCAATGTTGGGCAAATAGGCCAATTTGATGTCGGTAGGTAAATTATTTTCCCAATCTTCAATTCGTTCAGCGATAACACTCTCTCCCAAGCCATAGGTCAAGACTGTTTTATGGATAATAAATGGTCGTGTATAATGCTTTTGAAGCGCTGGAATTACCTCATTGTTTATCAAGGCTTTCATTTCAAAAGGAACACCAGGAAGGGAAATTATGACGCGGTCTTCTACTTCAAACCACATTCCAGAAGCAGTGCCAATTTTGTTTTGCAGGACTTTTGCCTTAGAGGGCAACAAGGCCTGCTTTCTGTTTTCATCGTTAATTGGCGTAGGAACATATTTCTTGAACATGGCTTCAATATGATCCAAAACTTTTTCATTTTTGACCAGCACATCATCAAAATAAGCGCAAAGTGTGTGCTTGGTTAAATCGTCTTTGGTGGGTCCAAGACCGCCAGTCAAAATAACGACTTGTGCTCGCTTTTGGGCATCGTCTAAACATTTGACAATCGCTTCTTCTTTGTCAGAAATAGAGGTTATTTGAACTACTTCAATGCCAATCTTATTTAATTCTTTGGCGATAAATACGGCGTTGGTGTTTACAATTTGACCGATGAGAATCTCATCTCCAATACTGACAATTTCTGCAAGCATTATTTGACTTTTATTGAGAAGAGTTCCTTCCCTTCTAGGGTTCCAACCAAATTGTCGTTTAGGGCTACTGGGCCAACTCCAGCCGGGGTTCCCGTAAAAAGTATATCGCCAATTTTCAGGGTAAAAAATTGTGATACATAGGCAATCAATTCGTCTACCTTCCATAACATGAGACGTGATGATCCTGACTGGACCGTTTTGCCATTTTTGGTCAAACTGAAGTTGAGCTCATCCACATGAGGCAAGCTTTCTTTGGGAAGCCACTTCCCTATTACCGCTGCACCATCAAAGCCTTTAGCCTTTTCCCAAGGCAGCCCTTTTGCTTTGAGTTTCGCCTGAAGGTCGCGGGCAGTGAAATCGATACCAAGACCAATTTCATTATAATATTTATGTGCAAATTTGGTTTGAATGTGTTTTCCTATTCTATTGATTCGAACTAAAATTTCTACTTCATGATGCACATCTTGAGAGAATTCAGGAATAAAAAAAGGTTGCCCTTTCAATAAAATTGATGTGTCTGGCTTTAGAAAAACAACGGGGTCAGTAGGTTTTTCGTTCGATAATTCTTTAATGTGATCTGTGTAATTTCGACCAATACAAATAATTTTCATCTATTTTCCGCTATTGAGTTTTTGTAATCTTAGTGCGGTTAATATTTTCTTGGTGTATAGGGGAAAATCTGCATTGAGTAACCAACCAAAATAGCCCGGTTCTTTTTCAAGGATCTCATCAACGGTTTTTCCTTTGTGTTTTCCAAACGAAAAAGAGGGTACATTATCTTTGTTATACACGATAAAACCGGCAACATCTACGCTGCGTTTGTGAGAGGAAAACTCGCTTAAAAAAGCTGTGGTGTTTTCCAACTCTTTATAGCGGTCTAGTTGGGCCAATAAAACGTCGCAGGTGGCCTCTGTATCTGCCATGGCCGAATGGGCATTGACCAATTCTTTATCACAATAAAACTTAAGGGCAGCCCCAAGTGTTCTTTTCTCCATTTTATGGAAAATGGTTTGTACATCAATCGTTTTGTGACGGTTGAGATCAAAATCTACTTCTGCACGCATGAATTCTTCTGCAAGCAGTGGGATATCAAATCGATCGGAATTAAAGCCCGCTAGATCACACTCTTTTATGTAGGCGTGAATTTCGTTGGCCAATTGTTTAAAAAACGGGGCATCTGCAACCTTATCGTCAGTTATACCGTGAACATCAGAAGCACCTTTGGGAATTGGCATTCCGGGATTGACCAACCAAGTTTTCCCTTCTCTATTTCCATTGGGCAATAGTTTGAGTATTGCAATTTCAACAATTCGATCTGAAACCACATTTACCCCAGTGGTCTCAAGGTCAAAAAAGCATATTGGTCGGTGTAATTCTAGTCCCATGTATTTTATTTAAAATGTTATTGATGTATCCCATTGCTCAAGATAGTTGGCAACAGCTTTCACAAACTGACCTCCCATTGCACCATTGATGATGCGGTGATCATAGCTATGCGACAGAATCATTTTTCTTCGGATTCCGACAAAATCACCATCGGCTGTTTCGATTACAGCAGGCATTTTACGAATAACCCCTAGGGCGATTATCCCTACTTGCGGTTGATTGATGATTGGAGTTCCGGTGATAGAACCAAAGTTTCCAATATTGGTTACAGTATAAGTTCCTCCTTGCACCTCTTCTGGCTGAAGCTGATTTAGGCGAGCACGATTGGATAAATCGTTTACCGCCTTGGCTAAACCAACCAAGTTTAGATGGTCAGCATTTTTAATGACAGGAACGATTAGGTTACCATCGCCAAGGGCAGTAGCCATCCCAATATTGATGTTGCGTTTTTGTATAATTTGCTCCCCAATGAGCGAACTATTTAATAAAGGAAATTCTTTAAGGGCGTGTATTATGGCTGAAATAAAAATGGGCGTGAACGTTAGTTTCTCCGCTTCTCTCTCCTGAAATTGCCCTTTGGTTTTCTCCCGCCAATCCCATAGATCCGTCACGTCGGCCTCCACATAGGATTGAACATGCACAGAAGTATTTTTACTTTCTGTCATATGGGCGGAGATGAGTTTCCCCATACGACTCATTTCAATGATCTGATCTTCTCCTGAAACCATCGGGGGTGTAGATACAGCGGCAAATTGTGAGGGAGTGTTTGTCGTTTTGTTTGGCAAAGTCCCCCCCTTAGCTCTCTCTTCCAGATAGGCTAAAATATCTTTTTTGGTTACTCGACTACTTTCTCCTGTTCCGGGAACCGTTTCAAGTTCTTCAGCAGAAATTCCTTCAGTTGCAGCAATATTCCTTACCAAAGGAGAATAAAAACGGGTTGATCCTTGCTTTGTAGGTAATGGAGTTGCCTCTGGTTTAGAAGCCACAACTGGTGCCTCTACCATTGAAATGATTTCTTCTGGCAGTGGAGGCATTTCCTCTTCTTCTTCGGTAGTTGCTGGATTTGGAATTGGTTCTTCTACGACATCATCAATTGCAGCCGATTCAATAACGGCAATTACATCTCCAACTTGAATCACATCATTAACATTAAACCGTTTTTCAATAAGGGTACCTGAAACATCAGACGGGACGTCAGAATCAACTTTGTCTGTTGCCACTTCCAAAACTGAATCATCAATTTCAATTGTGTCTCCCACTTCTTTTAACCAAGCGGTTAAGGTGGCTTCGGTTACACTCTCCCCCATTGAGGGTAGTTTAAGCATGAATTTTCCCATTTGATCTCTAGGTTTTAAGGCAGTGCAAAGATACCAAAATTCTAGGAGACTTTGTCTTTCTTACGAAAGAGAGTCCTCATAAGGTATACGCTTGAGTATACTTCTCCCGAGGGTAACCTCATCGGTATATTCCAATTCGTCGCCGACAGGTATTCCACGGGCTATTGTTGAAATTTTTACCTCAAAAGCGTGGATTTGTTTGTTGATATAAAAAATGGTTGTATCGCCTTCCATGGTAGCACTCAAGGCAAAAATAACTTCTTTGATTGTTCCCAATGAAACTTTTTCTACCAATGAATTGATGGTTAAATCGTGAGGGCCAATACCATCTATGGGAGAGATTACGCCATTGAGGACGTGGTACTTACCTTTAAACTGACCAGTATTTTCAATGGCCATTACATCGCGTATATCTTCAACTACACACAATTGAGTGGCGTTGCGCGAAGGACTGGCACAAATTTCACATAGCACAACATCAGATAAATTATGGCACTGTGCACAAAAAATAACTTCTGTTCGAAAAGCATCCAAAGCCTTGGTCATGGCTAAGGTTTGCTCTTTGGGCTGTTTCAATAAATGCAAGACCATGCGCAATGCAGTACGCTTTCCAATACCGGGTAATTGCGCCATTTCATTTACGGCTTGTTCCAATAATTTTGATGAAAAATCCATGAATGTAAAATTACAAAATTATCGATTGACTTTTCTTTTATACCTTTAACAAATATGATTACACCAAGCTTTATACTCGCCCTGATCATTGGTTATTTTTTGGTCTTGATTATGATCTCATATTTTACAGGGAAAGAAGATACCAATGCCGGTTTTTTTACGGCCAATCGAAATGCGCCATGGTATGTCGTTGCCTTTGGAATGGTAGGTGCTTCGCTTTCTGGTGTGACCTTTATTTCTGTACCGGGCTGGGTAGACAGTTCTCAGTTCAATTATTTTCAGGTAGTCTTGGGCTATGGGGTTGGCTACTTTGTGGTAGCCTATGTTTTACTCCCTGTATATTATAACAACAATTTGACCTCCATTTATGAATATTTAGCCAAGCGTTTGGGGAGAAACAGCCATAAAGCTGGAGCTTTATTTTTCTTTATATCGAGGGTCTTGGGTGCTGCTTTTCGTTTATTCTTGGTCGCGATTGTACTACAACAATTTATTTTTGACGCCTGGAATATTCCTTTTGAACTAACCGTTGTATTATCCATCGCTCTGATTTGGGTCTACACCCAAAAAGGTGGAATTAAAACCATTATTTGGACGGACACCCTGCAAACTACCTTAATGATAGCTGCGGTATTTTTATGCATTAGCTACATCAACAATGCTTTAGGATGGAGCTTTGTGGAATTTATCCAATCTGCTGAATTCGATCAATACAACACTGTCTTTGTTACCGACTCATTGCTTGAACGAGGACACTTTATCAAATCCTTTATTGGAGGGGCATTCGTCACCATTTGCATGACTGGGCTTGATCAAGACATGATGCAAAAAAACTTGAGCTGCCGCAATTTAAAAGAGGCACAAAAAAATATGGTTGTCTTTAGTGTTGTCCTTGTTGTTGTGACGGGATTCTTTATGCTACTCGGGGCTCTACTTTATATATACGCAAACAAAGAGGGTATTGCTTTACCGCTCATGGACGGAAAACCAAAATCTGATTTACTGTTTCCTGAAATTGCACTGAATGGAAAACTTGGCCTTGGTGTGGCCATAACCTTTATTCTTGGACTAATCGCCGCAGCATACAGTAGTGCAGACAGTGCACTTACCTCCTTGACCACTTCTTTCTGTATCGATTTTTTATCCCTCGAAAAACATTCTCCTGAGCTACAAAAGAAAATTCGCAAAAATACCCATTTGGGCATGAGTTTTCTGTTGATTTTAGTGGTTATAGCTTTCAAACACATCTTGGATCGAAATGTAATTGATGGACTTTTGACAGTCGCTGGCTATACCTATGGCCCCCTTTTAGGTTTATTTTCTTTTGGGATTTTTACCTCCTATCAAATTCAAGACAAAAAGGTGTGGATAGTTGTTTTCTCTTCTGTTCTCTTGACCAGTCTTGTGGGAAGTATTGATGCATCCTACCTCGGTGGATACCAAATTGGTTATGAATTACTTCCCCTAAACGGGCTGTTCACTTTCCTTGGCTTAGTATTGATTCGTCGCAAGGAGAACTAAAGTACATGCACGTTCAACAAGGATGCCTTTTGCTTTTAAAAGCGATTCAAATACTGGGTTTTCTGTGCCGGGATTAAACAAAACACGTCTAGGCTTCAAGGAAAGGATGTAGTCGAAATAGGGTTCTTGTCGCGCAGGACCCAAATACAA
>CAJQKN010000087.1 GCA_905478905.1 uncultured Flavobacteriaceae bacterium
CAAACCAATAGCTCAAAAGTCCAGTTGATGTAATTCAACTAGGGTATCCACCAAATTACTAGAGAGGGCTTTAAACTGCGCTTCTGTTGGCATCTGATCTTGTGGAGTAGAGGCACGTAATATGGTGCCTTTGACACGTTCCATGAGATAAAACGGGGCACCTAAAACACTTAAATCTTCACAAAAAACGATAGGTTTTGGAGCCTTCCCATAATTATCTTCCAGCGCTGAGAGGATCTTATATTCTCGGGACATATCATGTCCAGATTTTATGTTTGCGCCAAAAGGGGGACGTCTCAAAACATAGTCAGTACCAGCAAAGGTGATCAAATAGGTTAAATTTGAAAAACCAGAGGGAAATTGTTGTACACTCAGTACATCCTCTCCTTTATCCGAAAATGTGTTTTTTAAGTAAGAATTCAGCCCATCTTCGTTTAAGCCTTCTCCTTTACGTACTTCTTTCGCTTTGTCTAAACTTACTCCCATCTAAGTTGTTTTAAAAACACGTTCAAAATAATCACCCAGTTCATTGACAATAGCTTTTGAATCATCTACTTCAATTCCGGCCAATATTTTTGCCAACCTTTTCTTGTATTCCAATTGCATCATTCGACCAATTTGGATTCTTTGTGCCTGAGGAGACCCTGCTCCATGAATGCTTTCTGTCAAGTACCCCACAGCGTTTCTCCCCATGGTCATGTTTTCGATTAAACGCAAAATTCGAATGCGTTCTTCTGTTGAAAACTGACTACTTCCTCTCAAATATTTATGCAATAACTTGCCAATTTCTGGATGATTCAGATCTTTCTCAGAGGGGAGAGTAGACACAAATCCACCGGCTAAATCTTGCGCAATTTGAGCTATTTCGTAGGGCATTTTGGTGACATGGTGCTTACAAACATTGGCCAGCATATCATCACATTGATAATTTCCTGCCTTGGTAGGATACCCCTGATGTGACGAAGCAATCCCTGTCGCATAAACTGTTTCATTTAAATGTGACATCTGCACTAATTTATCTTTGATATGCGATGCATTGGGTACTCCATTCATCTCCGAAATAGCCGCCGCAGCGCCAATGAGCACATCTCCAACCCCCGATTTACAAACATAGCTTCTTCGATGAAAAGTGGTAAAGCGTTCGACCAGCATTGCAGCAAATTCGTATTCACCATTCATGTAAATATTGTCGTTCGAAATAAAAACATTGTCAAACAAAACCATGGCTTCTTGACCGCCATATGTGGCATTTCCAACATCAATATTTCCTTCTTCCATGCTTCGTGTATCGCAGGACTGTCTGCCATATACATAGGTAATCCCTTTTGCGGTAACCGGTAAAGAACCAACAATTGCGTATTTTTTGTCTTTTTCGCCCAATCGCATGGTTGGCATCACCATTAAATAATGCGAGTTGATACAACCTGTCTGGTGTGCTTTTGCTCCACTAACATATACGCCTTCACTTGTTTTTTTGGTAATATGTAAAAATAGATCAGGATCTTTTTGTTCATGTGGGGCTAAATTTCGATCACCTTTTACGTCTGTCATGGCGCCACCAAGAACCAAATTGTCATGGTGCATTTGGGTTAAAAACACTTTTAATTTTTTGTGATAATCTGTCCCTAAAGCTTCATCCATTTCAAAAGTAACTGAATAAAGGGCATTAAATGCATCCATTCCCACACAGCGTTGAAAACAAGTTCCTGTAAGTTGCCCCAGTTTTCGTTGCATTTTATTTTGAAGTACCAAATCTTCTGCAGAGGTGCACACATGTAAGAAACGACTAACCCGCTCTCCTGTAAAGGGAGAAATAACACTTGCTAAATCAGGATTTTCAATGGCTAAATCATAGGTTTTGGCTATGGCGTTGATCGAGGGTCGAATCATGGGATGATCGACAGGTTCTTTTACTTTTTCACCAAAGAGATATACTGTCAACCCCCTTTTTCGTAGCGATTCGATATAGCTTGCTCCGTCTGTAATTTTATCGAAAGCCATTATTGCGCTCGCTTGTATTTTTTTAAAATGGCACGTGCAAGTCTACTTTTATGCACTTCATCTGCTCCGTCATAAATGCGCGCAGCTCGTTCGTGTCTAAAATAGAAAGAAAGGATGGTATCGTCTGTAACCCCAAGAGCTCCGTGTACTTGAATGGCACAGTCCACTACTTTTTGCATTACATTGGCACAATAAAACTTAATGATAGAAATTTCTGCACGAGAATTGGATGCACCAATGGTATCGATTTTGTGCGCAGCATCTCGAATGAGTAAACGAGCAGCATTGATTTCTGCACGACATTCTGCGATCCAATTTTGAATGGTTTGCTTGTCACCCAAGGTTTCTCCTGGAGCAATTTCTCGGCTAATTGCCCTTTCACACATCATGTCGAAGGCACGTTCACATATTCCCATCCAGCGCATACAGTGGTGAATCCGTCCCGGGCCAAGGCGCTTTTGGGCGATGGCAAAACCAGCACCATCTTCTCCCAAGACATTGCTAAGGGGAACACGACAATTATTGAATTTTATTTCAGCATGACTTTCCCAGCCTCCACCAGGATGCCCCATAATGGATACATTACGGATGAATTCAAAGCCTGGAGTATCTATGGGGACTATGATCTGACTGGCACGTTCGTGCTGGTTGTCTCCTTCTGGATCGGTGACTAACATTGCTATTGCAAAGCTAGCCCCGTCACAACTAGAGGTGAACCATTTATGTCCATTGATGACATATTCCTCTCCTTC
>CAJQKN010000088.1 GCA_905478905.1 uncultured Flavobacteriaceae bacterium
ATTTTTGTCAATATTGAATCCGTGTCCGAAGCCGGACTCAAAAGGAGGGCTTTGGCTTCTTGCAAAAGAAGGTAATAGTTGGTCACGTTGATTTTTTTTCAAAAATAGGAAAAACAGCTGCTAAATAATGTTTTTTTGTAAGGGAATAAATTAAAACAGAATTCTTAACCCTTGCTGTTGATTTTGAAACAATTGTGGCATGCTTTTGGTAAGTATATTTTTAGTAGTTTTGTATTGAAATTTATGACAATGAAGCAGTTGCGTATTTTGATCCTATTACTCTTCTTTTTACAAAGTAAAATTGGAGTTGCATTCAACGTGCATTATTGTGGAAAGCACATTGCAGAAATCTCCTGGGCTTTTGATGCCCGAGGTTGTGGGATGGAAAAAGTCGATCTATCTCTGTGTGATTCTGACCAATTAATTCAGAAAAGTTGTTGTGACGATGATGTGATTATTGCCCAGAATGATACCGATCAAACCAAGGTTGAAGGACAAAAAACACTTTTTTACGCAAGAACCAATCAAAGAAATTCATTTGAGCAACAAGTCGAAATCATCGATTTTACGCCTTCCATAAACGACACTACTTATCCTCCCCCTAAAATACCCCACTACAAAATCAATTGTGCCTTTATTTTTTACGCTTAAAACAACAGTTCCTTTCGCCCCCAATGGGACACAAACTGTACTTACAAATGTTTTAACGAAAAATAATAATGAAAACAATACTTATATTTCTACTCTTACTTTTTACTTTCCCTATGCTTGCCCAAGAGCAGGTAGAGGGTCAGCTGCTGTTTCAAGAAAATAATGAAACCTATCCCTTAGAAGGGGTCAATATATATTGGTTGAATTCGTCCAAGGGGACGGTGTCCGACCAAGATGGAAAGTTTAGCCTAGCTCGGGAGATTTCGACCAATCAATTGGTTTTCAAATACCTCGGTTTTAGAACAGATACTCTCACGGTGGATTCTGATAAAAAAATCATCCATTTCATGAAAGAGGCTACAGGCGAGAGCTTAGATGAGGTTGAGTTGACTCAGCGACGAAAAGCCATTCAGAAATCCTATTTCGAAGCTCAAAACCTAATTCAAGTCAACAGTGCCGAGTTATTGAAAGCAGCCTGTTGTAATTTGTCGGAAAGTTTTGAAACCAACCCCTCGATCGATGTGAATTTTTCAGATGCGTTAACAGGAACCAAGCAAATTCGCATGCTGGGCTTGTCGAGCCCCTATCTCTTAATTACAGAGGAAAACATCCCATCGGTGCGTGGGGCCTCTCAAATTTATGGACTCACTTACACGCCAGGAACCTGGATTGAAAGCATTCAGATCACTAAGGGAGCAGGATCTGTGACCAATGGTTTTGAGAGTATCGCTGGACAAATAAATACTGAATTACAAAAACCTTTTTCTGATGCTCCCTTGTTTGTAAATTTATTTTCTTCTATAAATGGAAGACAAGAAGCCAATCTACATTGGAACACCGAAGTGTCAGACAAGTGGAGTACGGGTCTATATGTTCACGGAAATCAGCGCACACTTTCTACAGATAGGAATAAGGATGGTTTTTTGGATTTGCCCCTCACCAGGCAAGTGAATCTTTTTAACCGTTGGCAATATACCAATGCAACAAAAGGCTGGGTTAGCTTTGCCAGTTTTCGTTTCTTAGATGATCAAAAACAAACGGGCTCAATCGACTTTGATCAAAAAACAGACCGCGGATTGACAAAGGAGTGGGGGAGTCAAATCGATACCAAACGTTTTGATGCTTCTCTTAAAATAGGCTATGTATTTCCTCTTTTAACGTATCAGAGTTTTGGCTTTCAAGCGGCCTTTAATTCTCATGATCAAAATGCGTATTATGGTCTTCGCCAATACGACATTAAGCACGATAGTTTTTTCGGAAATTTGCTGTTCAATTCTATACTGGGAAATACGAAAAATAAATTCAAAACCGGAATAAACATTGCTTGGGATCGCTATGAAGAAGTAGTTGATGGTGGCTTGTATCAACGAACCGATCAGGTGGTTGGTGCTTTCTTTGAATACACCTACGACAGCCTGGAAAAATGGAATATTGTTGCTGGAATTCGCATTGATCGGCACAACAATTTGGGCACCTTTTTAACTCCTCGATTTCATGCACGCTATACCCCTTGGGAGCGTTCTGCCCTCCGATTTTCATTTGGTCAGGGAAGAAAAGCTGCAAATATTTTTGCTGAAAATCAGACCTTGTTTGCGACAAATAGAACCATTCAAGTACAATCCAATGAAGGGAGTATCTATGGTTTACGACCAGAAAAAGCATGGAACTATGGGCTAAGTTTTCGTCAAGGCTATACCTTGTTCAATAAGCAGGGCGACCTAACCCTTGACTATTACAGAACGCAATTCCAGGATCAGGTTGTTGTCGATTGGGAAACAGCTCGCTATATTCGCTTCTATAATTTAGAGGGGAAGAGTTATGCAAACAGCTTTCAATTAGAAGTGGACTATGCCCCTTTTAAACACACATCATTTCGTTTTGCCTATAAAAACTATCAGGTTAAAACGGACTACTTGGATGGTCTTAAGCAAAAACCTTTACAGCCGGAACATCGCTTTTTTGCAAACGGAGAATACAATAATGTTACTCCAGAGGGCAATGGATGGCGCGCCGATTTGACCTATCATTTTGTAGGTGAACAGCGATTGCCAAGCAACCCAAGGGATGGGGTGAATTCTAATTCCAATGCCTATGGCTTGTGGAATGCGCAAATTACCCGTGTTTTTTCTCCCCGTTTTGAGGTATATTTGGGGAGCGAAAACCTAACCAATGAAAAACAACTAAACCCTGTGATTAATGTGGACCAACCTTTTGGCAGAGATTTTGATGCTAGTTTGGTCTATGCACCTGTTTTTGGGAGCATGGTTTATGCAGGATTACGTTTTAATTTAAATTAATGAATATGAAAAAGATTATTGTGTTTCTATTTGCCATAGCCCCTTTTCTACTGATGGCACAGAAAAAAGATCTTCAAAAAACAATTTTTGAGGTAGATGGAGTTTGTGGAATGTGTAAAGCCCGGATCGAGAAAACAGCCTTTGGTATAAAGGGTGTTAAAACTGCGACTTGGGATATTCCCTCTCATCAGTTTCAAGTTTTATACGACGCTAACAAGGTAAGCATTGAAGATATTCATGCCTCGATTGCTAATGCAGGACACGACACCCCCCTTGCCACTGCACCAGACGAAGTGTATGAAAATTTACCTATGTGCTGTTTGTATGAACGCAAAAAGAAAGTAGAATAAAATATAGAGGCTGTCTAAAAAGTCATATTTTAGACAGCCTCTATTATTGGCATAAACCTTAAATTAGGATGTTTTGCCAATAACAAGGGCAATAGCACCTGAAGTAACCCCTGTCATTAACCCGCCGATAATAATTTCTTTTAGGAAAGGCAGGATGTCAAAATGTCCTCCTGCACTGATTTTAAAGAAATAATAACTCATGGCATACAGTATACCCAAAATTAGTCCAGCCTTAAAGCCAGAACTGAATTTGCTGATATTTGTCCAGCGGCTAAGCAATACTGCAAAAATAAAAGCATAAAACAGGCAGCCTAATAAAATAAATAAAGGATTTTCTTCGCCTCCTGCTAGGTCCGGGAATATAATTCCATAGACTAACCATCCTAATAAGTAATACACGATGGTTCCAACTACTCCTGAATAAAGTAAACTTTTGTTCATAATAATAAGATTTGGTTCACCATAAATGTAAACAATTTAAAATAAAACAAAAAAAAGGCTGTCTAAAAATTCATATTTTCGTCAATCTGAACTCGTTTCAGATTCCAAAAAATATTGAAAAACAGTCAGTTGAGATTTTGAAATAAATTCAGAATGACAGCTTTTTCACTTTTTAGACAGCCT
>CAJQKN010000089.1 GCA_905478905.1 uncultured Flavobacteriaceae bacterium
TGTTCCTGTTTGTGCCAAGGAGACGATATCTGTATCTTGTTCTAAAAGGAGTGGAATTGTTTTTTCTTGGACTTCTGAGGGTGACTCAAAGCCCATGTCTTCAATTGCTTGTAATAAAGCATTATTGAGACCAAGTGATTGGAATGTTGTCATTGCTGCAAAGGTAAGGTAGTTTACTGGAATATAATGTTTTTGCCCTTGTTTAATTGAGCTTAACTGAAGAGATCAATGCATATTTTGAATAGATCTGTAGGCTAATATGCAGAAATTGAGGCTAGGAATTCGTGAATTGCTCTTGCTCTGTGACTGATTTTGTTTTTTATCTCATCGCCTAATTCAGCAAATGTTTGGGTATGGCCTTCTGGAACAAAGATGGGATCGTAACCAAACCCCTTTTCACCACGTTTTTCTCTTGTCATGTGCCCACGAACTTTTCCCTCACACTGCCATTCTTTCCCATCTATGCATACGCCAATTACGGTTCTGAATTGTGCAGCTGTCGATGATTTTCCTTTTAATTTTTCCCAAACTTTTTTAATGTTCGCTGAATTGCTTTTTTCAGGCCCGGCAAAGCGAGCAGAATAGACCCCCGGAGCTCCATCGAGGACGTCGATTTCTAGACCAGAATCATCGGCAAAACAGTTGTAGCCATAGTTGTTCAACACATACCTAGCTTTTATCATCGCATTTTCTTCTAGGGTCGATCCAGTTTCTTCGATATCCTCTGTACAACCAATGTCGGAAAGACTGAGAAATTCAATATGGGCTGGGAGTAATTGTTTAACCTCGGCATGTTTATGGGCATTGTGGGTGGCAAAGACAAGTTTCATTTTATTGGTGGTGATAAGGTTCGTTTTTTAGGATGGTATGCGCGCGATAGAGCTGTTCTACAAAAAACAAACGTACCATTTGATGGGAAAAGGTCATTGGAGAAAGGCTGATCTTCTGATGGGCCAATTGATAAATCGTTGGAGAAAAACCATAAGGTCCCCCAACAATAAACACCACTCTTTTGATTCCTGAAGTCATTTGTTTGTTGATCCAAGCAGAAAAATCGAGTGAGTTGAATTGTTTTCCCCCTTCATCGAGTAAAATAATTCGATCGCCAGACTTTAATTGTTTCTGAAGTGCCGCTCCCTCTTTCTCTTTCTGTGATTTTTCACTTAGGTTCTTTGTATTTTTAAGGTCATCTACAATGTGAATAGCAAACTTAGTATAGTGTTTAAGCCGCTGGCTATACTCTTCTATCAGTTGATTGATTTCTCCTTGATCTGTTTTTCCAACACAAAGTAACACGAATTCCATTCCACAAAAATACAAAGGGAAAGAGGGATATCCGTGTGAAATGCTGTAATTTTGAAAAAACAATTTACAGTGAGCAAGCATTGGACTTCTTATCCGGGAATTAAACAACTAATTGCTTTTTTGCGTTTGATTCGCATTCCGGGCTTGAATGGCTTTTCAATGTATGATTTGCTCGAATTGTATGTTGTGGGAATAATTCGTGGTGCCTTAACCGCAAGAGCGGGTTCAATATCATTCAGCTTTTTTATGGCGCTTTTCCCATTTTTACTTTTTGTGTTAAATTTAATTCCTTTTATTCCCACCTTTTTTTCTATTGAAAATTTTGATTTGGTTTTATTGGAGTTTATTGAAACCCTTTTGCCCTCGGACACTCATTCTTTTTTTAGTGATATTTTCCGGGATATACAAAGTAAACCGAGAGGTGGTTTATTGTCTTCTGTTTTCATTTTGTCTATTTTGTTGTCTGCCAATGGGGTCAATTCTATTTTTACCAGTTTTGAAGTTTCCTATCACGTTAAAGAACTAAGAAATATTTTCAAGCAGTATCTTTTCTCTCTAGGCGTGAGCGTAATACTTGCTGTTCTGCTATTGATCGCGGTGATTTCTTTTATCTACATTAAGCTTGCTTTTCAAAATTTTTTACCCGAGACCGTAAATTGGATTGTATGGGGACAATATTTGCTTTTTAGTGTTTTGGCCTATTTTTCTATTTCTATTTTGTATTATTTTGGTACCATAGAAGGAAAGCTTACCAACTTTTTTTCTCCTGGAGCGCTCATGACACTTTTACTCTTTCTTCTCACTACCTATTTTTTCGGGATTTATGTAGATAACTTTTCTAACTACAACCAGCTTTATGGCTCTATTGGAGCACTTTTGATTTTTATGCTCTATTCTTGGATTAATTCGATCATTTTACTTTTAGGTTTTGAGCTTAATGCCGCTATAAGTCGCTTAAAACAAGAAAATAAATAGCCATTAAAGGATGCAGTTTTTTATTGATGTTTTGTTGCCTTTACCCTTGCCTAGAGCATTTACCTATTGGGTAAATGAAACCGAGTATGATTTCCTTTCCCCGGGTTTTCGTGTTGGAGTTCCCTTTGGAAAAAATAAATTATATACGGGTCTTGTGTATAAAAAACATCGGGTGGCGCCACAGGCCTATACCCCAAAAACCATCGAGGTGATTTTGGAAGACTACCCCATTGTTACTCTAAAACAGTTTCAGTTTTGGGAGTGGATGAGTGATTATTATCGTTGTTCCATGGGGAGTATTCTACGTGCAGCACTACCCAGTGCTTTTTTGTTAACTAGCGAAACCTTTGTGTCTAGGGTAAATGAAATAGAAATTGACTGGGATGAATTGAACGATGAGGCATTTCTTGTACTTGAGGCCCTTGAACAAAGAGATCTATTGATTGAAGATATTCAGTCAATTGTCCAACGAAAAACAGTCCTACCCTTATTGCAAATTTTGATTGAGAAAGGTTATGTGCAAACACAACAATCTTTAAAAGAAAAATACAAACCCAAGAACCATCGTTATTTACGTATTCACACCAACCATTCGTCAGACGAGGCTTTAAGTAAGCTTTTTGATCAACTCAAACGTGCACCCAAGCAAAGTGCTTTTTTGTTGGGTTTGTATCAGTTAAAGACTGAGGAAGAGTGGGTCAAGCTTAGTCTGCTTAAAAAGCAGTTAGAAGTGACGAGTGGTTTGGTGAGAGTTCTTTTAGATAAAGGAATCATTGAAGAGCAATGGTTGCAAGAAGATCGTCTGTTGTTGAAGGAAATTAACGGAGACACTAGTCCCGTTCTATCTGTTGCGCAACAAACTGCATTGGAGGAAATTCAACATCAATGGGAGCAGAACGAGGTAGTCTTGTTGGAAGGGGTAACTTCTTCTGGAAAGACTGAACTATATTTTTCTTTGATTGAGGAGCAGTTGAAAAATGAAATGCAGGTGCTTTTCTTGCTGCCAGAAATTTCGTTAACGGCCCAAATGGTCCAACGATTGCAAAAACGTTTTGGAAAGCAAGTAAGCGTTTTTCATTCCAAATTCTCCATTCACGAACGTGTGGAGGTATGGAAAAATATTTTACACACTAGCCCAAAAGCACGGATTGTAATTGGTGCAAGATCAGCCATTTTTTTACCTTTTAGTCGCCTAGGTTTAATTGTGGTAGACGAAGAACACGAAGCCTCTTTTAAACAGTTTGATCCTGCCCCCCGATACCAATCACGTGATGCAGCCATTGTTTTAGCCAAAGCATATAAATGTAAATTGCTGTTGGGATCTGCAACGCCTTCTATTGAATCCCGTTTTAATGTTAGTCGCAAGAAATATGGTCATGTTCAATTGCTTGAACGTCATGGAGAAGCTGAACTTCCCTTGGTGCAAACCATTGATTTAAAAGAAGCGCACAAGAAAAAAGAAATGAAGGGATTGTTTTCAAAAACACTCTTTGAGTCGATAGAAATCAGTTTATCGGAAGGAAAGCAAATCATTCTTTTTCAGAATAGAAGAGGTTACGCCCCTTTGCTGGAGTGCCATAGTTGTGGTCATATTCCGCAATGCACCAACTGTGATGTGTCTTTGACCTATCATCAATACAATCAGCAATTAAGATGTCACTATTGCGGTTATCACATTGCCAAACCCATTCAGTGTGTGGTATGCTCAGGACCATCATTGGAATTAAAAGGGACTGGAACACAACAGATTGAGGAGCAAGTTCAACAGTATTTTCCACAGGCCAAAGTAGAACGTATGGATTGGGATTCTACGCGAGGGAAATGGGCGTTCGAAAGTATTATAGAGCGTTTTACAACTGGAGAAGTCAAGATACTTGTTGGTACCCAGATGGTCACAAAAGGGTTGGATTTTAAAAATGTAGGTTTGGTCGGTGTTATAAATGCCGATCCATTATTATTTTTCCCTGATTTTCGCGCGCACGAACGAGCATTTCAATTGCTCACCCAAGTGGCCGGTCGTGCTGGTCGCTCAAATGAAAAAGGAAAGGTATTGATACAATCCTTTTCACCGGCTCACCCTGTTTTGCAGCAGGTCATTCAAACCAACTATGAGGCTCTTTATACTCAACAAATTCACGAGCGTAAAACATTCGATTACCCACCGTTTTTTCGCCTGATTCGAATTTCCCTAAAAGCAAGGGACTATCAAAAAGCACAGCAGGCTGCTCAGTGGCTACACGATGTTTTAGCGCAGCATTTAACAACCCCCATTCTTGGTCCAGTTGATCCAATGGTGGCAAGAGTCCGCAATCAATACATCAAGCAGCTGTTACTAAAATATCCAGATAATACTTCCCGAAAACACGTCAAAGATGTTTTGTCGAATGTACTCAAGAGCATCGAAGCCATTGGGCAATTTAGATCTGTAAAGATAAATGTTGATGTAGATCCATTTTAACGCGATAGAATCAATTTCTTGAATTCTTTTGAACGAAAACGACTGAGAGGGATAGTTTTATTCTTAAGGTGAATCTCGTTTGACGTGTAGTTGTTTACCTTTTGAAGATTGATGATATAGGATTTATGACTTCGAAAGAAAGTAGTATCTGGGAGTAACTCTAGCATTTTTTTCATCGACATTAAAACGACATACTTGCGTTTTGCTGTTTCAATTTTCACATAATCGCCCATGGCTTCGATAAAATCAATTTTTTCATGTTCGATTCTTTCCGTCATTAAATCGCAACGTACTTCTATGTATTTTACTGGCAGAATGATTTCTTTTTTCTCTATAAAATAACGTTGATTGGCCAAACGCTCTATTGTTTTCTCAAAGCGCTGGGCATCTATGGGTTTTAAAATAAAATCGAATACCCCAATTGTGTAAGCCTTTACAGCATCTTTCGTTCTAGGCGAAAGCATAACAATGGGTTGCTTTGATTGTTCTTTTTCAATGAAAGAAAAACCTAGCTCACTGCTCAGGTTTGGATCAATAATTAAAAAATCGACGGTAGCATCTCGAAGAAATTTCCTTGCCGATTTGAGAGAGGAGAAGGTTTTAACAAGCTTAATTTGATTAGAGTTAGCGGCCAATTTGGCCACATTTGTGCAGCTTGTTTCATTTTCATCAATCAGAATAAATGATAAGGGCATGGATTCTTTTTTAACAAAAATAAGTAAAATCAATTTCTCTTGCCTTAATTCGAAAAAAAAGGGGACTATTATTTGGTCTAGGAGGTGAATTCCACTATTTTTGCAGCCTTAATTAAATCAATTATATGAACCATTACGAAACTGTTTTCATTTTGAATCCCGTTTTATCTGAAGAACAGATAAAGGAAGCAGTTAAGAAATTTGCCACTATCATTACTGATAAGGGAGGCAAATTTGTTAACCAAGAGGACTGGGGGCTAAAAAAATTAGCTTACCCAATCCAAAACAAAAAAAGTGGTTTTTACCACCTGTTTGAGTACACCGTTGACGGTGCTGCTATCAATCCACTAGAGGTTGAATTTAGACGTGATGAGCGCGTGATGCGTTACCTCACAGTACGACTCGACAAGCACGCTATTGCTTGGGCTGACAAACGAGTAAAGAAAATTAAAGCTAACGCAAAAGCCTAATCGAGATGTCAAAAATAGAAGAACAATCTAAAGGAAGAAAAGAGGGGGAAATTCGTTATTTAACCCCACTTAATATTGAAACCAATAACAAGAAAAAATACTGTCGTTTTAAGCGTTCAGGTATTAAATATATTGACTATAAAGATGCTAATTTTTTAATTGGCTTTGTGAACGAGCAAGGAAAGTTATTGCCCCGTCGTTTAACGGGTACCTCTTTAAAATACCAGCGCAAAGTTTCTGTAGCTGTTAAACGCGCACGTCATTTAGCATTAATGCCTTATGTAGGCGATTTATTAAAATAAAACTTTAAATCATGGAACTGATACTCAGAGAAGATGTACAAAACCTTGGATTTAAGGATGACATCGTTATAGTAAAAAATGGCTACGGAAGAAACTTTTTAATTCCGCAAGGAAAGGCAGTCTTGGCAACAAACTCTGCTAAAAAAGTTTTGGCTGAAAATGTAAAACAACGTGCTTTTAAAGAACAAAAAGTAATCGATGATGCAACTAAATTAGGAAAAGCCCTAACTGCATTAGAAATTAAAATTGTTTCCAAAGTTGGATCTGGCGATAAATTGTTTGGTTCAATTGGAGCGCAAGATATAGCAGATGCTTTCGCCAAAAGCGGACAAGAAATCGACAAAAAATTCATCAGCTTACCTGGTCGTACTATCAAACGTTTAGGTGCCTATGAAGCAACTGTTCGTTTGCATAGAGAGGTTGTTGTACTGGTGCCTTTCGAAATCGTACCTGAAAAGAGCTAAGCTACATATTTTATAACATCAACCCCACCTAGGTGGGGTTTTTTGTATGAATTATCACCGTTTAAGTAAAGAACAATTTGAAGAACTCCACGAGGAGTTTGCAAAATATTTGGCTGCCTTATCGATTGATCGAAAAGAATGGGAGCAAATAAAGGCGACTCAACCTGAAGCTGTTGAGGTTCACTTGGATCAGTTTTCTGATTTAGTTTGGGAAGATGTATTGTCCAAAAATTTGTATTTAGAACATTTAAGTCAACCATTTTTTTGTTTTCGAATGCCTAGCAGATGTCATGCGACTAATCGCGGTTAAACTCTCCACAGTTGAGCATGATATAATGACCAAAGAAGGCTGGCAATGGTTGTTACATCATATTCATGACGAATCAGTGACTATTTATCGCTCTACTAAAACCTATGACCATGACCGTAAAGAAGAATTATACGGCATGATTCTAAAAGGTGCTCAAATAAGTCAAGGCGATCGCTTTAAAAGTATCGCAGAATTTCTTTCATAAGCCTTTCAAAATTTAGGATATTTGTAGTAAACGCAGTTATTCACATCTATGAAGCCATCTATTCCTAAAGGAACCCGAGATTTTTCTTCCCTCGAAGTTGCCAAACGTAATTATTTGAAAGGAATCCTACAAACTGCTTTTGAAAGCGCTGGTTTTGAACCCATAGAAACACCCTCATTTGAAAAGGCTGAAACCTTATTGGGGAAATATGGGGAAGAAGGGGATCGCCTTATTTTTAAAATTCTCTCCAATGGCGAGAAACTCAAAAAAGCAGATATAACTGCACTAGAAGAAAATAGACTGGGGGCTTTTTCCAGTTCATTGTCAGAAAAAGCCTTGCGTTATGATCTAACCGTTCCTTTTGCTCGTTTTGTGGTACAACATCAAAATGACTTAGTTTTTCCGTTTAAACGATATCAAATTCAACCGGTTTGGCGTGCAGATCGTCCACAGCACGGACGCTTTCAAGAATTTTTCCAGTGTGACGCTGATGTTGTAGGAAGTACTTCCCTATGGCAAGAAGTAGAACTTTGCCAATTGTATTCAAGTGTTTTCGCAGCGCTTGGAATTAAAGGCGCAACTATCAAAATAAACAACCGAAAAATATTGGCTGGAATAGCCGAAGTAATTGGTGCACAAGAAAAGTTAATTGACTTTACCGTAGCGCTCGATAAACTCGATAAAATTGGTTTTGATGGTGTGGTAAAAGAACTGAAAGAAAAAAACTTTACAGCCGATGCTATAGAGCGCATTACTCCGCTTATCTCCCTTGCAGGTTCAGCTCATGATCGCCTCAGTCAACTAGAAGAATTTTTAAGTGATTCTGAAATTGGAAAAAAGGGAATAGAGGAGCTCCGTTTTGTCGTTTCTCGATCAGAAGCCCTTGGAATTAAGGGAACAGCACTCTCAGTAGATGTGACTTTAGCCCGCGGACTAAATTATTATACGGGCTGTATTTTTGAAGTTAGCCCTCCAGAAGGAGTCAAAATGGGCTCTATTGGTGGTGGGGGTCGTTATGATGATTTAACCGCAGGTTTTGGCATGAAAAACATGAGTGGAGTAGGAATATCTTTCGGTTTTGATCGCATCTATCTCGTTTTAGAAGAGCTTGGCCTCTTTCCTGCCTCAGTTCAAGCCCAAAGCCAAATTTTATTTCTCAATTTTGGCGATAGCACTGCCTTGAAAAGCAATCAATTAATAGCTTCTCTGCGGGATAATGGATTACGCGCAGAATTTTACCCAGATGCAGTCAAAATGAAGAAGCAGCTTTCATATGCTAATCAAAAACATATTCCCTGGGTTGTTCTCTTGGGTGAGGAAGAATTATCGCGTGATGAAGTTGTGATAAAAAACATGAAAAGTGGTGAACAATTTGTTCAACCACTTTCCGGTTTTCAACAATTTTTTATTTCGCAATTAGCTTAGTGAGCTCCAAGTGAGCCAAGATAGCGCTCAGCGTCTAATGCGGCCATACAACCTGTTCCAGCAGCAGTAACCGCTTGTCTGTATTCTTTATCTTGTACGTCCCCAGATGCAAAAACTCCAGGCAGATTTGTTTTGGTTGATTTTCCATGGGTTATTAAATAACCGGCCTCGTCCATGTCCAACTGCCCTTTGAAAATATCAGTATTTGGTTTGTGACCAATGGCAATAAATAACCCCGTAATTGGAATTTCGGTTTTCTCCTGTGTTTGATTGTTGATCATGCGAAGTCCTTCTACCACTTGTTCACCTAATACTTCATCAACCTCGGTATGATATAAAACGTCAATATTTTCAGCATTATTTACACGGTGTTGCATGGCTTTTGAAGCACGCATTTCCCCTTTACGCACCAACATGGTCACTTTGGTGCATATATTGGCTAAATAGGTTGCTTCTTCGGCTGCAGTATCTCCTGCTCCTACAATCGCGACTTCTTGTCCTTTATAAAAGAAACCATCGCAAACTGCACAAGCCGAAACTCCACCACCACGAAGGCGCTGCTCACTTGGTATTCCAAGGTATTTTGCACTTGCACCTGTCGAGATAATAATCGTTTCAGCTTCAATAGTTGTTATACTGTCTACTACTACCGTATGAATTCCTCCTTCTTTTTTACTAAGCTTAACTTCGGTTACATGTCCAATTCGAACTTCTGTTCCAAAACGTTCTGCTTGTTGCTGAAGTTCTACCATCATGGTTGGACCATCAATACCATTGGCATATCCAGGAAAATTATCTACTTCAGTAGTTGTTGTTAGTTGGCCACCTGGTTCCATTCCAGTGTAGACCACTGGCTTTAGGTCGGCACGAGCAGCATAAATAGCTGCAGTATATCCTGCCGGTCCACTTCCAATAATCAAGCATTTAATTCGTTCCATTCTAGGTTCTTTATTTGTATAGCTTCAAAACTACAAAAACTAAGTTCTTTGGGTTCTCTCTGATTGCCTCTTTTTTAGTCTATTTTATTAACTGCAATGGTAGAATTGTTAATAGCTACTACATAAAAACTTGTAGGTACGACCATCGATTTTTCTTTGAGATAATTGTAAATTTGACCGTTATAAAAAATGAATGCATTTATTTAATCTTCCAGAAAATTATTCCCTTAAAAATGATGCAATTGCTGGACTTACAATTGGGATAGTAACCATTCCTCAAGCCATGGCCTTTGCATTGCTCGCTGGATTGCCTCCAATTTACGGATTGTATGGTTCCCTGATTCCTTTGATAGTTTATGCTTTCTTTGCAAGCTCCAATTTTATCAATGTTGGTCCTGTTTCTGTAATTTCGATTTTTGTCTTTCAAATAATCAGTCCTTTTGAATCTCCTTTCACCACGGATTACATCAATTCTGCGGTTATTCTTGGGTTAATGATTGGATTAATTCAGTTTTTAATGGGTTTTTTTCGCTTGGGTAGTTTTGCGAAATATTTGCACAAAAGTGTTATTTCTGGATTCATTCAAGCTGCTGCTTTGGTCATAATTATTTCTCAACTTTCTCCTGGTTTTGGCCAAGAGCTTCCAGTTAATGGTACTTATTTTGGCAAGGTTTTTTATTTGATCAGCAATATTTCCCTTAGCCATTCCTTAACCACATTTTTATTTTTATCGTCACTTTCGCTACTTTTTGTGTTTGCATCCTACTTCCCTAAGTTTCCAACCACAATTATGCTACTTATATTGAGTGGATTAGCTTCCTTTTTCTTTGATTTTGAAGCAATGGGAGTTACGCTTATTGGGGAAGTTCCTGTGGGTTTACCCGTTTTTATTCTTCCTTCTTTTAGTTTAGAAAATTTACGCCTTTTACCTGGAGCTTTGGGCATTGCCTTTGTTGCCTCTATTGGAAGTGTAATCATGGCCAAAAGTTTAGAAGAGAATCAACCTTTTCCCTTAGATGTTAATCAAGACCTCAAGGCTTTGGGTCTAGCTAAAATTGCCAGTGCATTTTTTGGCTCCTTGGTTCCTGCGGGTAGTTTTAATCGAAGTATATTAAACATAAAAGTGGGTGCACAAACCCAAATTGCAGGCTTATTTGCTGCTTTGGTAATTATATTCACCCTTCTTTTCTTAACTCCTATGATCTATTTTCTTCCGCAGCCCATTATTGCGGCTATTATTGTTTATTCTGTCTATTTTTTATTTGACTTTAGTCTGATCAAACAGTTATTTGCGACAAGTAAAACAGATGCCTTTTATTTGTTTTTCACAACAATAATGACACTTGTTTTTGGGTTTGTTTACGGGATTTTCTTGGGCGTATTTATATCGCTCTTGGGGAATTATTTTCGGAATAAAACAACAAATTAATTGGTTCTGAAGGAATACACCCCAGAATCACTTTTGTTCCCTTCGTCATCTGTAGCAATTATTTTCCAATAGTAAATCACATTTCGATCAACAGCTACGTCGAGTGCAGTCGTTGTACTTTCATGCTCAATTGTTTGCAGTAGGGTAGTAGCATTTTCTTGATCGATATAAACTTCATAAGAACTTAAGTCATTATCTGCATCGGAACAATTCCATTGAAGAACAACTAGGTCATTTACTGGTGTGACGGTTGAACCCGAGTTTGGACTAGTCAACTCTGGTGGGAAAGGAGCGTAGTTTACTTCAGCAGGCCCAGGCAAGTAAAAGCGCCAAGTCACGCTTTCTGCAGGATTACTACCGTTTTCTCCAATGGCGGTTACTTTCCATCCATAAGGTTCAGTACTTTCTAGTGCCAATGCGATTGCATTGGTGGTAGTTGTAAAATTTTGTTCAACAGCTGTCGTTAGATTTGTTAAGTCAATTTCGTAAGAAAGTGCATTTGTCGCTTTATTCCATTGAAAATTCACTATACTTTGAGTTTCATCGACTACAGTTGTATCCAGGCAGGGTTCATCGTTTAAGGGAAAGGTGAGAACAGGTGTTTGTGGCTGTAAGATCACTGGTGGAGTGGGTGTAGGGGTTGTAATCTGAGAAACTGTGTCTCCACCACTGTCTTTTGAACATGAAAGAATAAGTATACCCAAGCCGATCAACATCGTTTTTATATAGTGTTGCTTCATTTTATTATTCTTTGATAATTAATTCAGAGATTAAAGTAGTCGCTCCTTTTATTTTGATCACATAACTACCTTGACCCAAATAAGAAGTATTCATTTTGATGATTCTACTTGACGTATTTAAGGTATGTTCTTCACTTGATATTAATCGACCATTTGAAGTATAAACATCAATGACAAGATTTCGATCATTACCTCCAACAAAAATACTCAGGGATTCATTGAAAGGTACCGGACTGAATAAGACCTCGGAAGAATTGAAGTAACTTTCTTCAAAAATCCCTTGACATTCTATTCCAGTGGTGATTTTCACTTCGTTATATCCTTCAGCCAAGGTTAAACTTACTCTGCTTTCGGTGGTCTGGAAAGAAATTCCGTTTTGTGTTATGGTATATACTTTACCTCCCTTAAGAGAGTATTCAACGGTTTTGTTTTGATTACTCTTTTTAGCTGAAACACTTAATGGATTTTGTGTATCAATATTTACAGTATAACAGCGCTCAAATAAATCAGCCGATTTTCCTTCTACAGTAATACATACCGCATATGAACCTGAAGATAATTCTGGGATTTCGAGCTGGTCGCTATCAATTGGAGTGCTATTTATTTGAACTCCATTAATGGCAACATTATATTGATGGTTTGATGAAGAGAAATCAATCTTAATACTATTTTCATCAATACACTTCTCTGCCTTACTGATTGTAAATGCATTTGGTGGGAGCCAAAATATGGCACAACCTTTTGCATCAACAAGGGTGTTATAAGGCGTTTCATTACATTCATCAAAAGGATTCCATACCCCATCGTGATCGGCATCGTCAGTCACATCTCCCACACCATCTCCGTCAGAATCTGACTGGTCTGGATTGAAAACAAATGGACTGTTATCGACAATATCATTTACACCATCTTCATCGGTATCATCGGTTGGAGCTGCTGGTACGGATTGAAGTTCAATAGCCCGACCCGAGTTTTCAGGCACTACAAGATTGGTTTGGGTTACAGGAATTGGCTGAGTGGAATCTCCATCTTCTGTATTGATGTTTACAATATCTACCTCATAGATATTGTCTTTATTATGATCTTGGGGATTCTCGTAATCGGGTGGGGTGATGAAATCTAAATAATCCCCAGTGTCTTCGTTTTTCTCATCTTCTGTTTCGCGAGTTCTAACGGAAAATAGATGAGCGTCATTTCCACCAACAATTTTCTTTTTAATCTTCCATTTTCCTACACCTCTGTTGTCTGCATTTGGATTAAAGTAACGTTTGTAGCTTACTTTAGCATCTTCTTGTTCGTTCTGTACATTAAAGACCATAATATTGTAGCTCGATCGGGTAGATGAATTAGGGATGTCAATCACAATTAACTTAATCGTTTTTGTACTAACGATTCCTTTGTCATTGGTCGCCTCAACAGTAAACAGATGCTCTCTATTTTCTTCATAATCTAAACCACCAATTAAATATAAATCTCGACCATCGATTCTAAAGAGAGCAGCATCTTGACCTTCTAAGATTCTAATTTCTACTGTATTGTTAAAAACGTCTTGCGTTTTGTTGGTGTCTTCAATAACAATTTTTCCGAGATAGACATTTACATTACTAACATCATCGTCTCTTTTGTTTTCGACTTGCTCAAATTTTTCAGCATAGATCTTTGCTGCCTTAAATGCACAACCAAAGGCATCGACTGAAGCGCCTGGAGGAGTATTTGGACAGCGATCTTTTTTGTTTTTTATACCGTCATCATCATCGTCCGAATCAAGTTGATCTTCTGAACAACCATAGCTATCTACTTTTTCATTTGTAGGTGTATTCTTACAACGATCCAAAGCATTTATTACGCCATCTCCGTCATCGTCTTCTTCTCCAACTGAACACCCATTTGTGTTTGCGACTTCATCCATTGGTGTAGTAAATGGACAAACATCCAATTCGTTTGGAACACCATCTAAATCGATGTCATTATCTGCCTGAGCTTGTGAACAACCAAATTCGTTTACACTTTCTCCAAATGGTGTATCTGGACAGCGGTCGAACTCATTTTCAATTCCGTCTAAGTCAAGGTCATTTTCTTTTTGGCTAATGGAACATCCATTCTCATCGACTTTCTCTCCAATAGGTGTATTCAAACAACGATCAATGTCATCGTTGATTTTATCAAAATCGGCATCAATTTTGCTCAATGGACAACCAAACTCATTTACAACAGCACCTTCTTCTGTGTCTGGACATAAGTCCTTATCGTTTTCTACACCGTCTAAATCATTATCTTTTAAGGTAGCTTCTACAACTTCTGCTAGTGTACAACCATTGTCATCTACTGCGCTTCCCTCTGGTGTTTCAGGACATAAGTCATTTAAGTTGATGATTCCATCTTTGTCATCATCAGCTCGTCCTTGATTGTCAATATTTTCTTTTTGGCTACAACCATTTTCATCTACCACAACACCTATGGGTGTATCTGGACAAAGATCTTTTTCATTACCGACACCATCTAGGTCACTGTCCAGCTCAATTTCAGCACAACCATTTTCGTTTACGTTTTGATTCAGTGGTGTGTTTGGACATAGATCTAATTCGTTGGGTACACCATCTAAATCAAGGTCTTGGTCTTTAAGTGCACAACCTTTTTCATCCACAATTTGACCTTTGGCTGTATCTGGACATTGATCCAATGGATTTTCAACTCCGTCTTGATCGGGGTCACGTTGTAGTTGCGTACATCCTTTTTCATCGACTTCTTCTCCCTCTTCGGAATCAAGACAGGAATCAATCCCGTTGACAAATCCATCATTGTCATCGTCTAATTGACTGTAAGCGCATCCTTTTTCATCAACTTCTTCCTCTTCAGGTGAATTTGGACAAACATCTATTTCATCTAAGATACCATCTAAGTCTTTGTCAATTTGAATTTGAGCACAGCCATTTTCATCTACAGTCTCTCCTTCAGGTGAATTTGGACAAGCATCCAATTCATCTAAGATGCCATCTAAGTCTTTGTCAATTTGAATTTGAGCACAGCCATTTTCATTTACAGTCTCTCCTTCAGGTGAATTTGGACAAGCATCCAATTCATCTAAGATACCATCTAAGTCTTCGTCAATTTGAATTTGAGCACAGCCATTTTCATCTACAGTCTCCCCTTCAGGTGAATTTGGACAAACATCCAATATGTCGATAATGCCATCACTATCTTGATCTTTTTGACTGAAGGTACATCCATTTTCATCTGCTTCTTCTCCCTTAGGTGAATTTGGACAAGTATCCAATTCGTCTAACACACCATCTAAGTCTTTGTCAATTTGAATTTGAGCACAGCCATTTTCATCTACAGTCTCCCCTTCAGGTGAATTTGGACAAACATCCAATATATCGATAATGCCATCACTATCTTGATCTTTTTGACTGAAGGTACATCCATTTTCATCTGCTTCTTCTCCCTCAGGTGAATTTGGACAAGTATCCAATTCATCTAAGACACCATCTAAGTCTTTGTCAATTTGAATTTGAGCACAGCCATTTTCATCTACAGTCTCCCCTTCAGGTGAATCTGGACAAGCATCCAAGTCATCTATAATGCCATCACTGTCTTGATCTTTTTGACTG
>CAJQKN010000090.1 GCA_905478905.1 uncultured Flavobacteriaceae bacterium
CCAACCTTGCCTTGGTTTTACTATTGGCTTCAATGATGTGCCAGGGCGCATGAGATGTGTTTGTTTTTTCAAACATTTTCTTTTTGTACCGAGTGTACTGCTCCCAAAGTTCCTGTGCTTTAAGATCTACTGGGGTAATTTTCCATTGCTTTAGAGGATTGTTCTTTATCTCTTCGAAGCGTTTGGCCTGTTCCTCTTTGTCGATAGAAAAGTAGATTTTGATGAGGTATACATCAGACTCAATTAGCATTTGCTCAAAGGCATTGACTTGATTCATAAAGATCTGATGTTGTTTGGGGGTGCAAAACCCATTTACAGGTTCTACTACCGCACGATTGTACCAACTGCGCTCAAAAAATACAATCTCTCCAGGTTTGGGGAGTTGGTTAATGTAACGTTGGAAAAACCACTGTTTCTTTTCATCTGGAGTAGGTATGTTTAGAGCAACTACTTTCAGATGTCTGGGGTTGAGATGTTCGATTACTCTCCGAATAGCCCCTCCTTTTCCAGCGGCATCCCTTCCTTCAAATACGACGACAACTTTTTTTTGATTTTTTATCACCCAGTTTTGCAATTCAATGAGTTGACCTTGAAGTTCTTTTAATTGAATTTCATTGTCAATGCGTTCTAATGTTTTATTGAGGTCTACTTTTTTGCTGTTTAGTAAAATTCGCAGTCCCAATTTACTGTTGATCAGATCCAATTCTTTTTGGGTTAACGCTTTTGTTTTCATAGGTTAAATATCAATTTGAACTACATTTCTGTGGTATCTCAGGATAACGTTGGGGTCTGGAGATAAGGGAATTCCACTTTCTCCCTTTTTAGGATAGTCAAACTGCGAGAGGACATAACGCATACTTTCTAAGCGTGCATTTTTTTTGTCATTGGTTTTTACAATGATCCAGGGGCTAAATCCATTGTGGGTTTTGCTGAACATTTCTTCTTTATAATGGGTGTAGTCCTCCCATAGCTCTTGTCCTTTGAGATCTACTGGACTAAATTTCCATTGTTTGAGTTTGTTTTTCAGACGGGAGTCAAAGCGTTTCTTTTGTTCTTCTTTGGATATGGAAAACCAAAACTTGATTATAATTAAACGGTCCTCATAGAGTAGGTGTTCAAATTCGGGGACTTGAGTCATAAATTTCAGGTATTGTTCTTTAGTACAAAAGCCCATGACGGGCTCAACTACAGCACGATTGTACCAGCTTCGATCAAAAAAAACAATTTCTCCTGCATTGGGAAGTACTTTGATATAGCGCCTAAAATACCACTGTTTGTTTTCGACTGAAGTTGGTTTGTTCAATGCAACTATTCTCGAGTTACGAGGATTGAGGTGTTCCTTAAATCGCTTGACACAACCGCCCTTTACCAGAGGCATCTCTTCCTTCAAAAAGTACTGCAACGCGCAGCTTCTTTTGACTGATCCACTGCTGTAGATTAACCATTTCACTTTGTAATTTTTGAAGTTCAGTTTCATATTTCAATGTTTTAATCGCTTTTGAAATGGGTATGTTATGTCGTTCAGCAATTTTGAATAAGTCTTTTCGGCTTTTGGCATTTAACAGTTGATCGGATGTGAAGGGCATGAAGAAATTTTGATTTGGGTTGAGGTATGGGCTACTAACATCTTCTTAAATATATAAATTCAAAACTGAATTCAAAAAAAAATGAAAAAAAATATAGAAGCTTGAACCCTCGATAGGTTAAATTTGGTAGCCAACAATTGAATTTTACCTGATCTTAATCCTAAAATTCACATGGGACGCTAAAACTTTTAGAAAATTAAATATTTACTGTTTTGTTTAATCTTTATAGAAAATCATATATTTGCAGCAATAACCCTAAAGACAGTCCAATGATTGAATTTTTAGTCTACTTAATTACGTTAATTCTTTCTCTTTTTAGTTTTTTATAAAAGAAAAAACTGCGTAAAAAGAACCTACTTAGTGTGTTGGAAATAAAGAGCATCGATGCTTGAATTATTCCCTGAGAACAACACTGTCCTTTCCCCATCCATTCCTGATGGGAAGATTTTCTATTACCCCACTTTTCTTTCTAAAAAAGAGGCAGATTTGCTTTATGCTGTTTTTTTGGAAACCACACCTTGGCAAAAAGACAACATAACCATTTATGGCAAAACCTATGCGCAACCCCGACTAACCTCTTTGTATGGGTTAAACGAAAAGCCTTACTCTTACTCGAACATCAGCATGCACCCAAATCCAATGACCCCGATTTTAAAGGATCTTTTATCTAAAATTGAAAATAAAACTGAGCATTCATTCAATGCTGTTTTACTGAATTTATACCGAGACGGAAAAGACAGTAATGGCTGGCATGCAGACAATGAAAAGGAATTAGGTGAAAATCCAATCATTGCTTCCATTAGCCTAGGTCAGGAACGTTATTTTCATTTAAAACACAGGGAAATTAAAGAAGAGCGTTTTAAAATAAAATTAGCGCATGGAAGTCTATTACTTATGGCTGGGGCCTTACAACATCATTGGCTCCACCAAATTCCAAAAACCACTCGTCCTTTAAAGCAACGCATTAATTTAACTTTCAGAAATATTAAATAATCGTATTCTTGGTTGAAAATTCGATCAACTTTAGTCATCACCACCTTAAACGATACTGAGTTTTAAGGGACATTATGTCATACAGAGGAATATGATGGGACAACTGAAACACTTGTGAGTGAATTTACCTTTACAAAGACAACGAACTAATTGTACTCATTTTTATTGCAAAAAACCTGTAGACAACCATAGGTTTTTTTTTGCAAACACTCAAATGGAATAAATATTCTGTAAGTTTGCAAAAAAAAAAATCAAAAAACTTCTCTTCTTTTTAGCTCTGTGTCTTTGTGTTTACGTCAAAGGACAGACAACAATTGCACAATCGACAACTACTCCCATTAAAATAGATGGAATGCCCGATGCTGTGTGGGACAAGGCTGAAGCTACGAGTAGCTTCTGGCAATATTTCCCCTCCGACTCCATTCAAGCTCCACAGCAAACGCAAGTCAAGTTTCTCTTTGACAATCAAAACCTTTATGTACTCATTGTAGCTGAAGCAGATTACAACAACTTTATTACCCCTTCCTTGCGAAGAGATTTTAGCTTTAGAAATAGTGACTCTGTTACCTTGGTTCTCGATACTTTTAACGATGGCACCAACGCTTTTGTATTCGGCACCAACCCCGAGGGCGTTCAACGGGAAGCCTTAATTTCAAACGGTGGGGCAAATCCCTCACAAGACTACAATGATTCTTGGGATGTAAAATGGGAGGTTGCTGTACAGAAATTCGATGGAGGATATCGCACGGAAATGAAAATCCCATTTTCTAGTATACGCTATGCAGATAACAACAAAGAATGGCGGGTAAACGTATACCGATCAGAAATTGCTAAAAACATGTCATCAACATGGGCGAAAATTCCAAGAAACCAGAGCATAGCGGGTTTGGCCTATATGAATACACTTTCCTTTGAAAAAGAATTGCCTAAGGCAAAAACACCCATTGCACTAATCCCTTTTAGCAGTGGAATTGTCGCTAAAAATTTTGAAGAGAACAGCAGTAATGAAACCCTGTCCTTTGGAGGAGATGCAAAGCTGAGTATTGGGAACGGAATGATTCTAGATCTTACCCTAAATCCAGATTTTTCTCAAGTAGAAGTGGACGATCAAATCATTAACCTTACCCGTTTTGAAGTTCGCCTACCCGAAAAGCGACAGTTTTTTATTCAAAACAGTGACTTGTTTGATAATTATGGAGATCAATACGAAACCCAACCTTTTTTTTCCCGTCGCATTGGTGTGGCCAAAGACTTGGATGGTAATACCATCGAAAATAAAATTATTGCTGGAGCACGCTTGAGCGGAAAAATTTCAAACAATATGCGTTTGGGCTTTCTCAATATGCAAACACAAGAAGATAGGGCTAACGGAATATCGGCCAATAATAATACTGTTTTAAGCCTTCAACAAAAAATGTTCAGTCGCTCCTATCTTGGCCTTATCTTTGTAAATCGTCAACAAACTGGAGACGAATTAGAAGACAATGAACAAGTTCATTTTAACCGTGTAATTGGCTTGGATTACACCTTGGCCTCCAAAGACAATAAATGGACGGGAAGAAGTTATATTCATCAATCTTTTCTTCCGGAGAAAACCACCGATAGATACTCGGCTGGCTTTCGTTTAAACTACAATGCACGAAAAAACATCATTCGCTATGGGCTCAATAGAATTGGAGAGGGTTATCAATCTGATTTAGGTTTTTTGCGAAGAAAAGGCATACAAAAACATTTTTTACGCTACGGACATCGTCTGTGGATTGATTCAAAAACAATCCGTTCCCTAGAATTAAGTCAATCCATTTTCTATATTGACAGACCCAAAAGCAATGGTTTGGTCACCGACAGATCCCTTTCCAGCAGAGCGGAGATAAACTTTAGCGATCAGTCGCGATTCCAAGTTGAGTTCAGCAGAAATTATACCTATTTAATCGATGAATTCGATCCACTAAGGGTCGATAATGCCGTTGTATTAGAGGCTAACACTGGCTATACATACAGTGATTTCGAAATCTCCTATCGGTCCAACTTTAGTAAGAAGATTAACTACCGTTTCCGAACCTCCTTTGGAGAGTTTTACAACGGAACCAAGTTTTCGATCCGCTCCGAAGTTGCCATCCGTCTCCAACCGCGCTTCAATGGAAGCATCGAAATCAACTATGACAAAATTGATTTTCCAGCACCCTACACCTCGGGGGAACTTTGGCTGATTGGTCCAAAGATAGACTACACTTTCAGCAAAAGCATTTTTTGGAATACCTTTATTCAATACAGTTCTCAGTCTGAAACCTTGGGGATCAATTCGCGTTTGCAATGGCGCTTTGCCCCTCTATCAGATTTTTATATTGTTTATAATGATAATTACTTCGCAACAACTACTTTTGTACCAAGGGTAAGAAGTTTAACATTTAAACTCACTTACTGGTTAAATCTTTAAGCATATTCAATGAAAAAAATAGCACTTCTTTGCCTAGGTCTTTTATTCACTTTTTGTTCTTCCCCAACCAAAAAAAGCATGACGGTCGTTGGAAAGATTGACGGTCTCCGTAAAGGAACACTTTATCTTCAAAAATTAGAAGACACCCTTTTGGTAACTGTAGATTCTATTGAAATTAAAGGTGATGATGGTTTTGTCTTGAGTGATGATGTAAAAAGCCCAGAATTCTATTTTCTTTCTATGGCCAAAGATGATGGGGATAGCTTGACTGAAAAGATTTTATTCTTTGGCGAAAAAGGAGAAATTAAAATCAACACACTTTTACGCACCTTTGAGAGCAGTGCAAAAATAGAGGGTTCAGAAAATCAACTGTTGTGGAATGAATACCAATCGATCATGCGGAAATTCAACAAACAAAACCTAGACAGCCTAGAAAAATTTATTGGAAAAGATAGTGATCTTAGTTTATTGGAACGCAGCCAAAAACTGGAAGAAGCCAATCGAAAAACAATGAAACGTAAATTTTTGTATGCACTCAACTTTGCCATGAACAATGCGGACAAAGAACTTGCAGCATATATTGGTGCTTATGAAGTAAGCAATGTAGCACCTATCTTCCTAGATAGCTTGTACAAAAAATTAACTCCACAGGTAAAGGCGTCTAAATACGGGCTTGCTTTTAAGCAACAAATCGATAGTCTAGTTCGCTAGCGCTAAAGCTTTTCAATCTTGGCAGACAAGGCAGCAGCATTGTCTCTCAGCGAAGTGCGAATGGCAGAGAAATGTTTTTTTGGCGCATCGTTTTCATCGTGCATTTTCTGGATCAAATCATCGAAAAGGGCAATGGCTTCATCGATTATTTTCTCACTCTTTTTTATGTCGAGTTTTGGAGTAGCCAATTCTTTGACGTAAACTTCTTCAATCAAGGCCCCAAGGGTATCGTTGATTTCTTTTTTCAGGTTTTTCTTACTAGACATGTTTTTTTGTTTTGTTAAAAATAAGGAAATTATCTATACCGCTTGTTCATCGGTAGCTTGGATTGCTTTCAAGGCTTTTCTAATGTGTGAGGTGGCCAATAAACTATCGTGCACATAGGACACAATTCCTTGGGCATTGATCACGAAGGTGATGCGCTTGGTGTATAGTCCAAAAAGAAGCTTTGGCAATTTAAACAAACCTTGCACCTTTCGCTTTGAATCGGCCAAGAGTATAAAAGGCAAACGGTGTCGCTGTGCAAAACGCTTATGACTGCCAATACTGTCAGAACTTATACCAATGACCTCTGCCCCAAGGGCTTGAAATTCTTCATAACTATCCCGAAAGGAACATGCCTCTGCAGTACAACCTGGGGTTTCATCTTTGGGATAAAAATAAACCACAGCTGGTTTTTTTCCAATCACCGTTTCGCTTTTAAACAGTTTCCCATGTTGATCGCTTAATTCAAAAGCGGGTACTTTATCACCAATTTTTAGACTCATCCTTTTTCGGTATAGGTGACAAAATTACGCGGTGTCTCATACAATACCACCTCCATTGTTTGACCAGGACTCAATATTTTCTTCAGTTTATCATAAATTACTACCACCATATTTTCGGCTGAAGGAATGAGATGGGCAAATTCTGGCACCTCTATGTTTAGGTTTTTATGGTCAAAAGCATCCTCCACCTCACTTTTGATGTAATCTTTTAAGACCTTCATGTCCATGACATAGCCTGTTTCTGGGTCAATTTCACCTTCAACACTTACGATCAATTCATAGTTGTGACCATGGTAATGTGGATTAGAACATTTTCCAAACTGTGCTTCATTTTGGGCATCTGACCAATCTTTACGGTACAAACGATGGGCGGCATTAAAATGCGCTTTCCGACTAACTTTAACTCGTTTCATTGCTGTTTCTTTAGGTAGGTATTTACGCGATCGAAGATAATCTTAAACCATTCAGTAAAGTGTTCAGGTTGTTCTTTTATCTCTGTCGCAATGTCGTCCATGGACATCCACTTCCAAGCAGCTACCTCTTCTTTATTTACAGAGGGAGAAGCTTCGCTATAACCAACCATGACATGGTCTAACTCGTGTTCGGTGAGTCCATTGTCAAAGGGCGCCTTATAAATAAAACTGAATAGTTCTTTTAAAGGAACTACAAAACCCATTTCTTCCTGCAAACGACGAGCACCTGCAGCAAGGTTCGTTTCTCCGTCGCGTTGGTGACTACAACAGGTGTTGGTCCACAGACCAGGAGAATGGTATTTATTGAGGGCACGTTGTTGCAACATGAGTTCTCCCTTGGCATTAAACACAAAGACAGAGAAGGCTCGATGCAATAGCGCTTTCTCATGGGCTTCCATTTTTGGCATCAATCCAATGGCCTCATCTTGCTCATTGACAAGGATAACATTTTCTTCTTTCATTGCTCTCCAAAAGTACCGATAAAAAAACCAAAATCCTATTTTGATTGCCCTGCCCTTCCAAGATATAGTGGTATTTTTGTTAAAATTCTTTCGACCATGTTTTTAGACGAAATCGCTAAACGCCGCACCTTTGGAATCATTTCTCACCCTGATGCTGGGAAAACCACCCTTACAGAAAAACTGCTGCTCTTTGGTGGTGCCATTCAAGAAGCGGGAGCGGTAAAGTCGAATAAGATTAAAAAAGGTGCTACCAGTGATTTTATGGAAATTGAACGTCAACGGGGAATTTCTGTTGCTACCTCTGTACTTGCTTTTTACTACAAGGATAAAAAAATAAATATCCTCGATACTCCAGGACACAAAGATTTTGCCGAAGACACTTTCCGAACCCTGACCGCAGTAGATAGTGTGATTGTCGTGATTGATGTCGCCAAGGGAGTTGAAGAACAAACCGAAAAATTGGTTGAAGTCTGTCGAATGCGTTCCATTCCCATGATTGTCTTTATCAACAAATTGGACCGAGAAGGAAAGGATGCTTTTGACCTTATGGATGAAGTGGAACAGAAACTGGGTTTGCATGTAACGCCCCTTACCTTCCCCATTGGAATGGGCTACGACTTCCAAGGAATTTACAATATCTGGGAAAAGAACGTACAACTCTTCCAAGACGAAAACAAACAGCAGCGAGGAACAGCCATACAGTATGATGATCTAACTGATGCAGCCTTGGAAAATGCCATTGGAACTAAAGCACTCAACACCCTCAACGACGAACTCGAATTAGTTGGTGGGGTATATCCACCCTTTAACCAAGAGGACTATTTGGACGGTAAATTACAGCCTGTCTTTTTTGGTTCTGCCTTGAATAATTTTGGGGTACAAGAATTGCTGAATTGTTTTGTGGACATTGCCCCTGCTCCATTAAAAAAACTGGCTGAAGAACGTGAAATTGATCCGACAGAAAAAAACTTTGCCGGTTTTGTATTTAAAATCCATGCCAACATGGATCCCAACCACCGCGATCGCTTAGCTTTTATTAAGATAGTATCCGGAACCTTTGAACGCAACAAACCTTACCTGCATGTTCGTCACAATAAAAAACTAAAGTTTTCTAGTCCAAATGCCTTCTTTGCAGAACGCAAAGAGATAGTAGAGATCTCCTATCCGGGAGACATAGTCGGGCTTCACGACACCGGAAACTTTAAAATTGGAGACTCCCTCACAAGTGGGGAAAATATCAGTTTTAAGGGAATTCCCAGCTTCTCACCCGAACATTTCCGTTATATCAACAATGCCGATCCCATGAAAGCCAAACAGCTCAATAAGGGGATCGACCAGCTGATGGATGAAGGAGTGGCGCAACTCTTTACCCTACAACTCAACAACCGAAAGGTGATTGGCACAGTGGGTGCCCTCCAATTTGATGTCATTCAATACCGATTGGAGCATGAATATGGCGCCAAATGTTCCTACGAAAATCTAAATGTATACAAGGCTTGCTGGGTAGAAGCCCAAGATGAAACCAACGAAGAATTTGCCGAATTTAAACGGGTAAAACAACGCTTCTTGGCCAAAGACAAACAGCAGCAATTGGTTTTCCTGGCCGACTCTGCCTTTTCCCTTCAAATGACCCAACAAAAGTACCCTTCCGTAAAATTCCACTTTAGCTCGGAATTCTAAAACTATACACTTTTGGGTTTTTTTAGTAAATTTACCTAGTTCAGCACCCAAATCTGTTCTATGCCATGAAAAACCTGCGGCTCATCCCCGACTTTCACGCCTATAAAATTAGTGTAAAACCAGCTTTTGCTGGATGTACTCCACAGCTGTTACGGCTTGGTTTTACTACTCAGCTGTTGGAAGCACTAACTGCTTCTATTCATTAAGAACAAAAACTAACAATACATTAAAATGAAAAATTATTCTATTATTAAACTAAGTACAATGTGGTCAACGAACGGTTTGAAAAATGATGTTGAAAGACTACTTAATCAAAAAAATGCTCAGGGATATGAAATTGTATCAGTAGCGTTTGGTGTGAATTTATGGTGGATGCCAACGGCATTTATAACAATTCGCAAATAAGTTGATAAACAACGAAATGGGAGCAATGGCTTGGGGTACGCTGAAGGTAAAATTCCTGTTAAGCCTAATCCTTTGCAGCATCGAAGCCGCGTTTTCCCAGTAAAATATCAAAAAAGAGGGTGAAATCTCCTCGCAAACTCCAGAGTGGATATTTAAAGGTAGCAGGTTTGTTTTTCTCAAAAAAGGCATGTCCTACCCACGCAAATCCGTACCCCACTAGGGGCAGTGCAATCCAAAAACGCGCTTCTTTTTGAGCAACAATAAAAAAGCCAAACAAGACTAGGACAATAAAAGTTCCAATAAAATGAAGTGTTCTACTCGTTTTATTTTGATGCTCGGATAAATAGAAAGGATAAAATTCTTTAAAAGATTGGAATCGTTCTTCAGCCATGATGGTTGGTTTTAATCGAAGATAAAAAAAATCCCCGACATTACTGACGGGGATGTGTTATTAAGCTTCGCCTGTTGGGCCAAAATTGAGTGGCATGGGTGGTTGCTCTTTGACGCTAATATTGCCGTTTGCTTGCTCAAAACGTTGGATATTATCTCCCAATGCTTTGTGTAAACGCTTGGCGTGCTCAGGAGTCAAAATAATTCTTGACTTAACCTTTGCTTTAGGCGCACCTGGCATCAAAGCAATGAAATCAACAATAAACTCTGAAATAGAATGATTGATGATTGCGAGGTTACTGTAGGTACCATCGGCGGTTTTTTCATCGACTTCTATATTGATCTTTTGCTCGTTACTAGGGCTATCACTCATGACTTACAAATTTACTTCTTCAGATTCTTCTTTGTTGATCAACAAGCTACTATACTCCTCTTTTGAACCAACAATTAGGTCGTTGTATTCGCGAAGACCAGTACCTGCAGGTATTTTGTGTCCAACAATTACATTCTCTTTCAATCCTTCGAGGGTATCTTCTTTTCCACTAACGGCAGCTTCGTTGAGTACCTTTGTCGTTTCTTGGAAAGATGCCGCAGAAATAAACGACTTGGTTTGTAATGAAGCTCGAGTGATTCCTTGCAATTCTGGAGTAGCAGTAGCTGGCTGTGCATCTCTTGCAGTAACCAAAGCTTTGCCCTCGCGTTTCAGGTAAGAATTTTCATCACGCAATTCACGAGAGGTGATTAGCTGTCCTGCTTTTAAGTTTTCAGAATCTCCTGTTTCCTCCACTACTTTTTTCCCGAATAGGGCATCGTTCTCGTCAATGAAATCGTATTTGTGTACCAATTGATCTTCGAGCAATAAAGTATCTCCCGGATCATTGATCTTCACTTTACGCATCATTTGACGTACAACTACCTCAAAGTGCTTGTCGTTGATCTTCACCCCTTGTAAACGGTATACTTCTTGTACTTCGTTAACTAAGTACTGTTGTACCGCAGATGGGCCTTTTATTTTCAAAATATCTAAAGGTGTAATTGATCCGTCTGACAATGGCATTCCAGCTTTTACAAAGTCGTTTTCTTGTACCAAAATCTGATTGGATAATTTCACCAAATACTTTTTGATATCATCAAATTTAGACTGAACAATGATCTCACGATTACCACGCTTGATTTTTCCGAAGGAAACCACACCGTCGATCTCAGATACAACTGCAGGATTCGATGGGTTACGTGCTTCAAACAATTCTGTTACCCGCGGCAATCCTCCTGTAATATCACCAGACTTGGCTGATTTACGTGGGATTTTTACCAAGATTTTTCCTTCTTTGATTTTGTCTCCATCGTCAACCATGATGTGCGCACCTACCGGAAGGTTGTACGAACGCAAGGTATTTCCTTTGGTGTCTTGAATCAATAAGGTAGGAATTAATGTTTTGTTTCTCGTTTCCGAAATTACTTTCTCTTGGAAACCAGTTTGTTCATCAATTTCAACTTGATAGGTAACCCCTTGATCGATATTTTCGTAGGCAATTTTTCCTGAAAATTCTGAAACAATTACTCCATTAAATGGATCCCATGAACAAACCGATTGACCTTTCTTCAAACTTGCGCCATTGGCGATATGAAGGGTAGATCCGTAAGGAATGTTATTTGTGCTTAAGACGTTCTTGGTCTTTTTGTCGATCAAACGAATTTCTGTTGTACGAGAAATAACAATCTCTATCTTGTTTCCTTCTTGGTCTTCACCGTTCACCGTTTTTAAATCGTCGATTTCAGCGATCCCATCAAATTTAACCAACAATTGGTTTTCTTCAGAGATATTCCCCGCAACCCCACCAACGTGGAAAGTACGAAGGGTTAACTGAGTACCAGGCTCTCCAATGGATTGTGCCGCTACAACACCTACAGCTTCACCCTTTTGAACCATTTTATTGGTCGAAAGGTTTCGTCCGTAACAGGAAGAACAGATTCCTTTTTTCGCTTCACAGGTTAAAGGAGAACGCACTTCTACACTTTCAATTGGCATATGGTCGATTGAATCTGCAACAAGGTCTGAAATCTCTTGCCCAGCTTCAACAACTACATCTCCAGTAGAAGGATTGATGATATCTTCTAAAACGACACGTCCGCGAATTCGATCAGAAAGTTTTTCAACAATCTCTTCGTTTTTACGCAGTGGTTTTACCTCAATTCCTCTCAGTGTTCCACAATCAACAGAGTTGATGATTACATCTTGAGAAACATCTACCAAACGACGTGTTAGGTATCCAGCATCTGCCGTTTTCAAAGCGGTATCTGCTAATCCTTTTCGTGCACCGTGGGTAGAGATAAAGTATTCTAGAATGGATAATCCTTCCTTAAAGTTAGAAAGAATTGGGTTTTCAATAATTTCCCCTCCACCGGCAGTAGATTTTTTCGGCTTGGCCATTAGACCACGCATTCCAGTCAACTGACGAATTTGTTCTTTCGAACCACGTGCTCCAGAATCCAACATCATGTACACAGAGTTGAATCCTTGTTGGTCTTCACTAATTCGCTTCATGGCCAAAGAGGTCAAGTGTGAATTGGTAGAGGTCCAAACATCAATAATTTGATTGTAGCGTTCGTTGTTCGTAATTAATCCCATGTTGTAGTTACCCTTGATCCCATCAACCTTTTTATTGGCTTCTTCGATCAATGGAAGTTTTTCTGGTGGGATAATAATATCTCCTAAGCTAAAAGAAAGACCACCTTTAAAGGCAAATCCATATCCCATGCTTTTGATTTTATCAAGGAATTCTGCTGTTTCAGGAACAGAGGTCACTTTTAAAATTTGCCCGATAATATCACGCAAATTTTTCTTGGTCAATACTTCGTTAAAATAACCCGCACGTTCAGGAACAACCTCGTTAAAGAGAACTCGTCCAACAGTGGTGTCGATAATTTGGTATTCCAATTCGCCAGCTTCGTTCAAAACTTTTGTGCGAATCATGATGGTTGCATTTAAATCCACACGCTTTTCATTGTAAGCAATGTGAACTTCTTCTGCAGAATAGAAGATTAAACCTTCACCCGTAACTGGAAGCGCTTTAGTCGAAAGACGTGCTTTAGTCATATAATACAGACCCAAAACCATATCCTGAGAGGGCACCGTTACCGGTGAACCATTTGCAGGGTTAAGAATATTGTGCGAAGCCAACATCAAAAGTTGTGCTTCTAAAATAGCCTCTGGCCCTAAGGGAAGGTGAACCGCCATTTGATCCCCGTCAAAGTCAGCATTAAATGCTGTACAAACCAGTGGGTGCAATTGGATGGCTTTTCCTTCAATTAATTTAGGCTGGAATGCTTGAATACCTAGACGGTGTAATGTGGGGGCACGGTTCAATAGAACAGGATGACCTTTTAGTACATTTTCTAAAATATCCCAAACAACAGGCTCTTTGCGGTCTATAATTTTCTTGGCAGATTTTACCGTTTTAACAATTCCACGCTCAATTAATTTACGTGTAATGAACGGCTTATATAATTCTGCAGCCATATCCTTGGGTAAACCACACTCGAATAATTTCAATTCTGGTCCAACAACAATTACAGAACGAGCAGAATAGTCAACACGTTTTCCCAATAAGTTTTGACGAAAACGACCCTGCTTCCCTTTCAATGAATCGGATAAGGATTTCAATGGTCGGTTTGAATCTGTTTTAACGGCAGAAGATTTACGTGTGTTGTCAAACAAAGAATCAACAGATTCTTGTAACATACGCTTTTCATTTCGCAAGATTACCTCTGGCGCTTTAATTTCAACCAATCGCTTCAAACGGTTATTACGGATGATGACACGACGGTATAAGTCGTTCAAATCGGAAGTGGCAAAACGACCTCCATCTAGCGGAACCAATGGACGTAATTCTGGTGGAATAACCGGAATTACCTTCATGATCATCCATTCTGGACGGTTTTCTCTTCGCGTGTTGGCATCTTTCAACGCTTCTACTACTTGAAGACGTTTTAGTGCCTCGGTTTTACGTTGTTTTGATGTTTCCGTATTGGCCTTGTGACGCAGTTCATAGGAAAGAGCTTCTAAGTCAATACGCGACAATAATTCGATCAAACATTCAGCACCCATCTTGGCGATAAATTTGGTTGGATCAGTATCGTCTAAGTATTGATTGTTGTCTGGAAGACTTTCCATTACATTCAAGTACTCTTCTTCGGTTAAAAAGTCCATTTTCTGTAGGGGCTCACCTTCTTCATTTACTGCTGAACCTGCTTGAATAACCACATAGCGCTCATAGTAAATAATCATATCGAGTTTCTTAGAAGGTAATCCTAAGAGGTACCCAATTTTGTTGGGCAAAGAGCGGAAGTACCAGATATGCGCAACTGGCACAACCAAGTTGATATGACCAACACGGTCACGTCGAACTTTCTTTTCGGTTACTTCTACCCCACAACGGTCACAGACAATTCCTTTGTAGCGAATACGTTTGTATTTTCCACAAGCACATTCAAAATCCTTTACAGGACCAAAAATACGCTCACAAAACAAACCGTCACGCTCTGGTTTATGTGTTCTATAGTTAATGGTTTCTGGCTTTAACACCTCACCACGAGAATTTCCAAGGATTACTTCAGGAGAAGAGAGTCCAATAGAGATTTTATTGAATTTTTTTTGGGTAACATTTTCGCTATTTCTTGCCATAACAATACGTCTTTTAACAGTTGTTTTTAATGAAATTCCTTGGTTACTCTTCTAATCGAATATCTAATCCTAGTCCTTTCAATTCATGCATCAATACATTAAAGGATTCTGGTAAGCCAGGTTCTGGCAAGGTTTCTCCTTTTACGATTGCTTCATAGGTTTTGGCACGTCCAATCACATCATCCGATTTTACGGTCAAAATTTCTTGTAGCGTGCTTGAAGCTCCATAGGCCTCTAGTGCCCAAACTTCCATTTCTCCAAAACGCTGTCCACCAAATTGTGCTTTACCACCCAAGGGCTGTTGCGTAATAAGTGAGTAAGGTCCAATAGAACGTGAGTGCATTTTGTCATCTACCATATGCCCTAATTTCAACATATAGATTACACCAACTGTTGCTGGTTGATCAAAGCGTTCTCCGGTTCCACCATCGTAC